>NZ_KV838082.1:32336-92004 GCF_001838645.1 Neisseria sp. HMSC70E02
CGGCAAGGCGAGGCAACGCCGTACTGGTTTAAAGCTAATCCACTATAACTGTAAGGGCCATCATGACCGACAAAATCCATCTCTACCACCCGCTCCATACCCTTAAACCTTTTTCAGACGACATCTGGATTGCCGACGGAAAAGTCATCCGCATGAGTTTCCCGCTGGGCGTCAAAGTACCGTTCAGCACCCGCATGACCGTCGTGCGCCTGAGCGACGGCGGGTTGTGGTGCCATTCTCCGGTCGAACCCGTGCCCGAACTGCTGCGGCAAATCGACGCGCTCGGCGAAGTCCGCCATCTGGTTTCACCCAACAAAATCCACTACGCCCACATCGCCGCGTGGAAACGGCATTACCCGCAGGCGCTTGCGTGGGCAAGTTCGGGCGTGCGCGAACGGGCAGCGTCGCAGCATATTGCCGTTTGTTTTGATGCCGACCTCGGTGCCGCCGCGCCGCCGCAATGGGCGGACGATTTGACGCAAATGCCGTTTGCGGGCAGCGCAGCGATGGAGGAAACCGTGTTTTTCCACCGCGCGAGCCGAACCCTAATACTGGCCGATTTGATTGAAAACTTCGAAACCGCCAAATTTCCCAGCTGCTTTTGGGCGGGCGTGATGAAACTGACGGGTATCGCCGACCCCGACGGCAAAGCCCCTGCCGACTGGCGCGCCACCTTCAAAGACAAAACCGCCGCCCGCGCCTGCCTGAAGCAGATGCTGGACTGGCAGCCGGAAAAAATCATACTGGCGCACGGCCGCTGCTACGAAACCGGCGGCACGGACGAACTGCGCCGCGCGTTCAGATGGCTGGATTAGCCAAGCTGCGGCTGTTTTGTTGAAAAATATAGTGGATTAACTTTAAAAAGCCACAGCGGCGCGCAAAACCACTATGGCTTCTCATACAACCAAAGGTCGTCTGAAAACATATAGTGGATTAAATTTAAACCAGTACGGCGTTACCTCGCCTTGCCGTACTACCTGTACTGTCTGCGGCTTCGTCGCCTTGTCCTGATTTATGTTAATTCCACTATAATTCCGATAAGACGGAACGTTTTCAGACGACCTTTTCTGCTGCCAGCAACATTTCCACATTCCGCTCGGTCGCTTCGGCTATCTCTTCAACGGCAACGCCGCGAATTTCAGCGGCGATGGCGGCGATTTGGCGGATGTTGGCGGGCGTGTTGATTTCGTTTTTCAGCATAAACGGGCTGTCGGTTTCCAAGACGAAGTCGGTGTCATTTAAGGTTTTGAGGGTTTCGCGTATTTTTCGTGCGTTCGGGTTAAGCAACAGCGAACCGATGCCGATTTTGAAACCCAGTGTCGTCAACACGTGCGCTTCTTCCGCGCTGCCGGAGAAGGCGTGAACGATGCCGCCTTGGGCAAAGCCTGTCTGCTTGACGGCGGCGGCGATGTCGGCGGTGGCTTTAAGATTATGGATAATCACGCGGCGGCGCAGGGTTTGCGCGATTTCAAGCTGGCGGCTGAAGACTTGGATTTGCCGTTCGCGCTGCGGCGGCGTTTGGGTTTTGTCGTAAAAATCCAAGCCGATTTCGCCGACCCATGCCGTCGGACGCGCTTGCAATGTTTGTTCCAAATGCTGGAAATCCGGTTCGGAAACGTCGTCTGAAAACCAAGGATGGATGCCGAGCGCGATATGAATGTTGCCCCAAAGCGGGTTTTCAGACGACCTTTGCACCAAATCCGCCACGTCCTGCCAATCCTGCGGCCGGGTCGCGGGAACGATAAACCGCCCTACCCCCGCCTCCCACGCGGCGGTCAGGATGTGCGGCAGGTTTTCGCGCAAGGCGGGATCGGCGAGGTGGCAATGGGTGTCGGTAAGGCTCATCGATTTCACACTAATTTTAGTCTTACCAATTCTTTGTGAACATCTTCCACCCCCCAGCCTTGCGATACGGCGAGGGTCATGAGCGCGGTGGCGGTTTCGAGGTTGCATTTGCCGCCGTTGATAATGCCTGAGTTGCGGAACGCGTTGCCTTGCGCGTAAACGGCGGCGGTTCTGCCTTGTCGGACTTGGCTGATGTTGAGCAGCAGTTTTCCTTGCTGCGTAAAGTCTCGGATGGCGCGGATGAAGCCTTCGTCTGCGGGGGTGTTGCCGTGTCCGTAGCTTTGCAGGATAAGAGCGTGGGCGGGAAGCTGTGCGAGTCCGTCCGCGAGCTCTTGGACGGCAAAGCCGGGGATAAGCGTGCGGACGGTGATTTTTGCCTGCGGGTCGGGATAGCGGATTTTGAGGTCGTCTGAAACATCCGCCGCATCTTGGGACGGGATGTGGATATGGTGCCAGCCTTGGGTTTCGTCCCATTCGGCGATGGCGCCGAAATGCGGATTGTCGAAGCCTGCGGCGGTTTCGGTACTGACTTTGCTGCTGCCGACGGCGGGATAAAGTTTTCCGTCAAAGGCGATGACGGTTTGTTTGAGCTTGAGGCTGAAGGCGGCGACGGCGGTGGAGAGGTTGCGCGGGGCATCACTGTTTTCGGCAGCGTAAGGCCATTGGGAGCCGGTCAGGACAATCGGTTTGCCCAAACCTTGCAGGGCGAGTGCGAGGAGGTTGGCGGTGTACGCCATGCTGTCCGTGCCGTGCAGTATCAGGATGCCGTCGCAGGAAGGCAGTTTGGCGGCGATGATGTCCAGCCAGTCGCGCCAGTGTTGCAGGGTGACGGAGGAGGAATCAATCAACGGATTGCAGACGTGCCACTCGAAGTCGAGGTCGTCTGAAAAGGGGGAAAGGGCTTGGCTGACAAGCGCGGTATCGGGGCGCAGGCCTTCGCTGCTTTGGGTCATGCCTATGGTGCCGCCTGTGTAGAGGACGAAGATTTTTTGTTTCATGGACATCATCGGGTCGTCTGAAAATAATGATGCGGCTTATTTAACTATATTTCGGACAGGCTGGCAATTTGGCGGCGCAGACGGTTTTCAGACGACCTTGAAATGAAAAAGCACCCCGAGGCTGCCGATATTTGATTTTCCGAGTGGATTTTTATTCACGAAACAGGAAATTCAAAGCGGACGCCGCAACAAACTTGGACAATTTGTGAGGATTGCCAACGCAGAAGATACCACTTTGGGGATAAAAAGACACGGAAACTATTGAATATCGGCAACCTTGTCAGGATGCTTGATTTTATTGTTCGCTTTGCGCGGCTTTTTTGGCTGCCTTGGCGGCTTTGCGCTGCGCCCGCTTTTCGCTCAATTTGGTACGGTAGAACTGGAGGCGCTGGCGTTTTTTCCACCAAAACCAAGCCAGCACCACTGCCAATATACCCAAAACAGTAAAGATGCCGGATTGCAGGCTGTGCATTTTTGCCATCAGCCAATCGATGTTGTGCGCGCCGTATTCGCCCAAATAAATCCAAACCGGCACGGAAATCAACGCGGCAAGCCCGTCCATCAGAATGAAGCGGGTATAGGAAACTTTGCGGCTGATGCCTGCGGTCACGAAAACGGCGGTACGCAAACCGGGCAGGAAGCGGGCGACGAACAATACCCAGTTGCCGTATTTGTCGAATTTTTCCTGCACCTGCGCGTAACGCTTGGGCGTCATCACGCGGGCAATCGGTTTGAACTTAAGGATTTTCTGCCCCCACAAGCGTCCGGCGACAAACATAAATCCGTCGCCCGCCAACACGCCGAGCATACCGACGACAACCATCCAATGCGAATTGGTGTACCCCAAGCCGGAAATCACACCGCCTGTCACCAGCGTCAAATCTTCGGGAATCGGTACGCCAAAGCCGCAGATGACCAAAACGAAAAACACGGCTGCGTAGCCGTATTGGACAAAAAAGGCTTCTAAAAAGGCAAACATGGCGTATCCGTCGGTTGTAATGTGGAGGGGAAATTCATTTGAACTGAATGTTGTATTTTACCAAAGATAGGGTCGTCTGAAAGAAATAACAAGGCAGGTTATGAAAATAGGCGTGAACAATATGAATTAATGTGTTTCAGACGACCTTGAATCCTAAAAAACACAGTGGATTAACCTTAAACCGGCATGGCGTTCCCCGCCTTGCCCTGGTTCAAAATCAATCCACTGTACCGCCGTTCCCGCTTGCACGGAAATGACGGTAATTTCAAGGTTTGTTAAAAACCCGATTTATTGTCTGACAGCATTACTGCTTGCCGGTGATGGCTGCTGCGATGCGTTCCGCACCTTTTTTCGCCCAGTCCGCCTGACGCGCTTCGACCATGACGCGCACGACCGGCTCGGTACCCGATGCGCGCAACACGACGCGGCCTTTGCCTTCGAGTTCTTTTTCCACTTCAGCCAACACGTCTTTCGAGGCTTCCTGCCATTTCTGACCTTTTTGGATGCGCACGTTAATCATGGTTTGCGGATACGGCTGCCAGTCGGCGCAAACGGTGGCAAGATCTTGGTTCAGGATTTGCAGCGCCGCCAAAACTTGCAACGCGGAGATGATGCCGTCGCCAGTGTTGTGTTTGTCCATACACAAAATATGGCCGCTGGCTTCGCCGCCGATGAGCCAACCGCGTTGGTTCAGTTGTTCCAACACATAGCGGTCGCCGACTTTGGCGCGGCAGAAATCGACGCCCTGCTCTTTCAGGGCAATTTCCATCGCCATATTGGTCATGACCGTACCGACCACGCCGCCGATGTTGATGCCTTCGCGGGCGCGGGCTTTGGCAATGACGTAAATCAGGCTGTCGCCGTCGTACACTTTACCGTTGCGGTCGACCATCATCAGGCGGTCGCCGTCGCCGTCCAACGCGATGCCGTAGTCGGCTTCGTTTTGCAATACGGCGGCCTGCAAGGCTTTGGGATGGGTTGCGCCGCATTTTTCGTTGATGTTGTAGCCGTTCGGTTCGTCGCCGATGCTGACGACTTGCGCGCCGAGTTCGTGGAACACTTTGGGCGCAACGTCATAGCCTGCGCCATGCGCGGTATCGACCACCAATTTCAGACCGCGCAAATCCAAATGGCTGGGGAAGGTGGATTTGCAGAATTCGATGTAACGGTCGTCCGCACCGTTGATACGGCGGGCGCGTCCGAGGCGGGCGGACGGCTGGGTTTTCATTTCCTCATCAATTTTGGCTTCGATTTCCAACTCGATTTCATCGCTCAGTTTCACGCCGCCTTCGGCAAAGAATTTGATGCCGTTGTCGGAATACACATTGTGCGACGCAGAAATCATCACGCCGGCAGACAAACGCAGCGCACGGGTCAGATAAGCCACGCCCGGCGTAGGCAGCGGGCCGGTTTGGATGACGTTGACACCCGCGGCGGTAAAACCCGCCACCAGCGCGGCTTCAAGCATGTAGCCGGAAATACGCGTGTCTTTGCCGATAAGGACGGTCGGCTTCTGCCCGCCGTCATGCTGCACCAACACCTGCCCCGCCGCATAACCGAGTTTCAATACGAAATCGGGAGTAATCGGGAACTGACCGACTTCGCCGCGTACGCCGTCCGTGCCGAAATATTTTTTTGCCATGAGTTTGCTCCGTGAGGATGTTTTTAGAATGGGGTTACCCGTAAATGTCATAACGGGCAGTATAGGGGATTTTATGCAAAACTGTTGGGATTTATGTTTAGCGTCATTAGATTGCGCCTGAGCGGTATAGTTTCTTATTTTATCAAAATACGGAACAAGTTAACCGGATTAAACAAACAGGTCGTCTGAAACCGTCCAACTTGTTTTCAGACGACCTCTTTATCACCACTTCAGGGGCTGCCGACATTTCATTTTCCAAGTGGTTTTTTGCTTCCAAAACGAAAACTATCGGACGCCGGCAGGTCCTAAGGCATCCCACACCTTCAACGCATCCGCTGTCGCCTTCACATCATGCACGCGCACGATTTGCGCGCCGCGCGCCACGGAAGCCAGCGCCGCCGCCACGCTGCCGTGTACGCGTTCCGCCGCATCTGCCTCGCCGGTCAGCTCGCCTATCATGCGTTTGCGCGACACGCCGATCAGCAGCGGGAAACCTGTTTCCGCCATCAATTCGGGCAAGTGCCGCATCAGCGCGATATTGTGTTGCAGGTTTTTGCCGAAGCCGAACCCCGGATCAAGCGTGATGCGTTGCGGGGCGATGCCTGCCGCGATACATTCCGCCGCCCTCTCTTTCAAATACCGCGCCACTTCGCCGACAACATCTTGATATTTCGGATTAATCTGCATGTTTTCGGGCAAACCCTGCATGTGCATCAGGCAAATGCCCGTGTCCGCCTGACGCGCCAGCAATTCGACCGCGCCCTCGTCGGTCAACGCCGCTATATCATTAATAATATCGACGCTGCCGAGCGCCAACGCTTTTTCCATAATCACTGTGCGGCGCGTGTCCAAACTGACGGGAACGCCCCACCCCGCCACTTCCGCCAATACAGGCGCAACCCGCGCCCATTCTTCTTCAGACGAAACATAATCCGCACCCGGCCGCGTCGATTCGCCGCCGATGTCGAGAATGTCCGCGCCCTCCTTTAGAAGCCGTTCGGCGTGCGCCAAGGCTGTTTGGGCGTTTTGCGAATACACGCCGCCGTCGGAAAACGAATCGGGCGTCAAGTTGACGATACCCATGATTTTCGGCTTGTCCAAACCGATTTCAAACCTGCCTGCCTGCCAGATGCGCGTGGTCATGATGGTGTTCCGTAAAATAATGAAGACGAAATTATAGGTCGTCTGAAAACATCATGCAGCTTTCAGACGACCCCGTTTTACAAATCCTGCCGTTTAATGCAAAAATCAGGTTTTCCGCCACCATCCGTCTGACAAAGGAACCATCATGTACCGACACGTCGAATACTACCCCGGCGATCCGATTTTGAGTTTGGTCGAAACCTTCAAAAACGACCCGCGCCCTGAAAAAGTCAATTTGAGCATAGGCATTTATTTCGACGACGAAGGCAAAATGCCCGTGTTGGAATCCGTGAACCGTGCCGAAACCGCCCGCGCCGCCACGCCTGCGCCGTCGCCCTACCTGCCGATGGAAGGTTTGGATACTTACCGCGGCGCGGTGCAGCATTTGTTGTTCGGCAAAGACAACCTCGCGCTCGCGCAAGGACGCATCGTTACCGTACAAACCTTGGGCGGCTCGGGCGCGCTCAAAGTCGGGGCGGATTTCCTGCACCGCTGGTTCCCCGCAGCGCGCGCCTACATCAGCGACCCAACTTGGGACAACCACCGCGGTATTTTTGAAGGCGCAGGTTTCGAGGTCGGCACTTATCCTTATTACGACCCCGCCACCGTCGGCGTCAAATTCGATGAAATGACCGCGTTTTTCAACACCCTGCCCGAACACAGCGTCTTAATCCTGCACCCCTGCTGCCACAATCCGACCGGTGTGGATATGTCGGAACAGCAATGGGACGAAGTGTTGCAAATCATCAAAACGCGCAAACTGATTCCGTTTATGGACATCGCCTACCAAGGCTTCGGCGGCGATTTGGACAGCGATGCCTACGCCATCCGCAAAGCGGTGGAAATGGAATTGCCGTTGTTCGTCAGCAATTCATTCTCGAAAAACCTGTCGCTCTACGGCGAGCGCGTCGGCGGCCTGAGCGTGGTTTGCCCGAATAAAGAAGAAGCGGAATTGGTGTTCGGACAGCTCAAATTCACCGTCCGCCGCATCTACTCCAGCCCGCCCGCACACGGCGCCTATATCGCCGCCGATGTGATGAACAACCCCGAACTTTACGCCTTGTGGCAAAACGAAGTCTATGTCATGCGCGACCGCATCCGCGCCATGCGGCAGAAACTTTACGACGTATTGACCGTCCAAATCCCCAACCGCGATTTCACTTATTTCATCAAACAGCGCGGCATGTTCAGCTACACGGGATTGAGCGTGGAACAAGTCCATAGGTTGCGCGACGAATTTGCCGTTTACCTGCTGGATTCGGGCAGGATGTGCGTCGCCGGGCTGAACGCATCGAATATCGCCTATGTTGCCGATGCGTTTGCCGAAGTGTTGAAATAAAGCGCAAAAAGTAAAAGGTCGTCTGAAACCCGATGTAGTTTTATTTGAAGTAAGTCAAAAGGCCGCCCGAAAAATTTTCATCTTTCAGACGGCCTCTCTATAATTGGCGCACCCAACAGGGATCGAACCTGTGACCTCCAGCTTCGGAAACTGACACTCTTCCAACTGAGCTATGGGTGCGGGGAAGGCGTAAGATTAACGCAAATCCCGCCTGTTGGCAAAGCCTATTATGCAGGATGGCGCAAACAAGACAAATTTGAAGAAAAATCCCATAAAATAATCAACAACATACACAACCCACCCCTTAACAGGCGGCAAAAAACCGCCGCCTTTGCGTATATTTTCCACAAGAGCGATTGGAAAGCCCTTGTGAATTCAGTATAATCCAGCAAAATATTGTTAACTGCGTTTAACACACCAAACTATAACTCAAAGCACAACCTAACCTAACGGCGAGGCCTACCAAATGAAACAACTCCGCGACTCCAAAGCCCAAGGCTCTGCATTGTTTACCCTTGTGAGTGGTATCGTTATTGCCATTGCAGTCATTTACTTCCTCATCAAATTGGCGGGCAGCGGCTCGTATGCAGACGTTGCCCAATCTTCCGAAACTGCTACCCAAACCCGCATCCAGCCCGTAGGACAGCTTACCTTGGGAGACGGCATTCCGGTAGGCGAACGCAAAGGCGATCAGATTTTCAACAAAATCTGTATCCAGTGTCACGGCGCAGACAAATCCGTCCCCAACGCGCCGAAAATCGAAAACAACGGCGAATGGGCTCCCCGTATCGCGCAAGGTTTCGACACCCTTTTCCAACACGCTTTGAACGGCTTTAACGCCATGCCTGCAAAAGGCGGCGCAGCCGACTTGACCGACCAAGAACTCAAACGCGTCATCACTTACATGGCGAACAAGAGCGGCGGTACCTTCCCTGATCCGGATGCCGCAGCACCTGCCGATCAAGCCGCTTCAGGCAATGCAGCCGCCTCCGCACCGGCCGCCGCCGGCTCTGCCCCCGCAGCAGATGCACCTAAAGCCGAAGACAAAGGCGCAGCCGCTCCTGCAGCCTCCGGCGCAGACGGTAAAAAAGTTTTCGAAACAACCTGTCAGGCATGTCACGGCGGCGCAGTCCCCGGCATTCCAGGCATAGGCAAAAAAGACGAATGGGCTTCGCGTATCAAACAAGGTAAAGAAACCCTGCACAAACACGCTCTCGAAGGCTTCAACGCCATGCCTGCAAAAGGCGGCAACGCCGGCCTGAGCGACGATGAAGTCAAAGCAGCGGTCGACTACATGGCAAACCAATCAGGCGCTAAATTCTGATTTGTTCAAAAAACGCCATATATCCCATCAAAAACGCACCTTTAAACAAGGTGCGTTTTTTTGCAGCCGTTCGCCATCCTAAAAGATATAGTGGATTAAATTTAAATCAGGACAAGGCGCCGAAGCCGCAGACAGGACAGATAGTACGGAACCGATTCACTTGGTGCTTCAGCACCTTAGAGAATCGTTTTCTTTGAGCTAAGGCGAGGTAACGCCGTACCGGTTTAAAGTTAATCCACTATACAAATCGACCAGACCCATCGATTGATTTTGCCTTCTCCTTTCCCTCTTGATATTCAAAGCATTCTAAACAACAAAAATATTTTCAGACGACCTCCTACCCGCTTTGGTAAAATGCACCACACCATAACCCACCCCTTCCACACTCCCGACCAACTGCCCATGACCAACCAGCGCATCAACCACGAACCCGTCTTCCTGCTTGCCTCCTCCCCTTGGCGCGAGAGCAGTTTGTGGGTGGAGGTGTTCAGCCGCCGTTACGGGCGCGTGGCTTTGCTAGCGAGAAGTGCGCGCAAGCGGCAGAGCGAGTTGCGTGGCGTGTTGGTTCCGTTTGTACCGGTCAGCGCCTCTTGGTACGGTTCGCAAGAATTGAAAACGCTGCATCGTGCAGAGTGGATAGGCGGCTGGCCGCAGCCGCAAGGCAGGGCTTTATTCAGCGGCTTATATATCAACGAACTGATGCTCAAGCTGACTGCTCGCGAAGACCCGATACCCGAGCTTTACGACGCGCTGGAAGCGGTGATGCGGGCGGTGTGCGGCGAAAGCGGCCATACCGCCGCGCTGCGACGCTTTGAATGGACTTTACTCAACCGTTTGGGATTCGCGCCCGATTTGTTCCATGATGGCAACGGCGAAGCAATCCGCGCCGAAGAAACCTACTGGCTGACGCCTGAAAACGCGGTCGTCCCCATCGAAGAAGCCGAACGCTTCAATCCGCGCAACCATGGCGTGGCAGTCGGCGGCGACATCTTGATCCAGCTGCGCGAAGGCGATTTCACCCATCCCGAAAGCCTCGGACAATCTTTAAAAATCACGCGCCTGCTGATTGACAACCTCCTGCCCGAAGGCATTAAATCCAGACAGGTTTTGCAACAGCTCCAGCAATTCAGTTTCGGCGTTTAACTTTTTCAGACGACCTTTTCCATCGGCAGGTCGTCTGAAAATCCAAAGAAAGGACACATCATGCTCTTAGGTGTAAACATCGACCACATCGCCACCGTCCGCAACGCCCGCGGCACGACCTATCCCAGCCCCGTGGAAGCGGCATTGGTCGCGGAAACGCACGGTGCGGATTTGATTACCATGCACCTGCGCGAAGACCGCCGCCACATCAAAGACGCGGACGTATTCGCCGTCAAAAACGCCATCCGCACACGCCTGAACCTTGAAATGGCACTGACCGAAGAAATGCTGGAAAACGCGCTCAAAGTCATGCCGGAAGACGTGTGCATCGTTCCTGAAAAACGTCAGGAAATCACGACAGAAGGCGGTTTGGACGTATTGGCGCAACAGGAAAAAATCGCCGAGTTCACCAAAATCCTGACCAACGCGGGCATCCGCGTCTCGCTCTTTATCGATGCCGACAACGAGCAAATCCAAGCCGCCCATGATGTCGGCGCGCCCGTTATCGAGCTGCACACCGGCGCATACGCCGATGCACACAGCCACGCCGAACAAATCAAGCAATTCGAGCGTCTGCAAAACGGCGCGCATTTTGCCAGCGATTTGGGCTTGATCGTCAACGCCGGACACGGCCTGACCATACACAACGTTACCCCCATCGCCCAAATCCTCGCCATCCGCGAGCTGAACATCGGGCATTCGCTGATTGCCCAAGCCCTCTTCCTCGGCCTGCCCGAAGCCGTCCGCCAGATGAAGGAAACCATGTTCAGGGCAAGAATGCTGCCTTGATAGGCGACACCCACCTTTTCAGACGACCTTCTCTCAACAAGGAGACCACCGCATGATTTACGGCATAGGTACAGACATCGTTTCCCTCAAACGCATCATCCGCCTGAGCAAAAAATTCGGACAAGCGTTTGCCGAGCGCATCCTTACGCCCGAAGAGCTGCTCGAATTTCCGCAAGCGGGCAAGCCCGTCAACTACCTTGCCAAACGCTTTGCCGCCAAAGAAGCCTTTGCCAAAGCCGTCGGCACAGGCATACGCGGCGCGGTTTCCTTCCGCAACATCGGTGTCGGGCATGACGCATTGGGCAAACCCGAATTTTTCTACGCCCCCGCCCTGTCCAAATGGCTGGAAGAACAAGGCATCAGCCACGTCAGCCTCAGCATGAGCGACGAAGAAGACACCGTGCTGGCATTTGTCGTTGCCGAAAAATAAGACAGCACCCATTGGCAGGTCGGATTCGCAAATCCGACCTTTCCGAATTTTCAGACGACCCTTCTCCCTATCCCCATGACCCAAGACACCCGCCCCCTTATCCGCGTCGTTGCCGGCATCCTGCTCAACCAAGACGGCGACTACCTGCTCAGTTCCCGCCCCGAAGGCAAGCCCTATGCCGGATATTGGGAATTTGCCGGCGGCAAAGTCGAAGCGGGCGAAACCGACTTCCAAGCCCTGCAACGTGAGTTTGAAGAAGAACTCGGCATCCGCATCCTCGCCGCCACGCCTTGGCTGACCAAAATCCATTCCTACGAACACGCCCGCGTCTGCCTGAAATTCCTATGGGTGAACCCCGACCAATGGACGGGCGAACCCCAATCCCGCGAAGGACAGGCATGGTCGTGGCAAAAAGCGGGCGATTTCAACGTCGCCCCCATGCTGCCCGCCAACGGTCCGCTGCTGCGCGCCCTTTCCGTCCCACGCCGGCTTCAAGGTCGTCTGAAAACCGGTTTGTACGGACAAAACAGCACCGGCGAATACCGCGTCGTCCCCTACTCCCTAGCCGAACCGCACCACGCCAACATCCTCATCTCAGAAACCGAGCTGCGCAAACTCGGCAGGCTGCCCCAAGCCCAAAGCGTTTGGGTGTCGGTACACACCCGCGAACAATGGCAGCGCGTACAAGATGCCGATGTCGTCGTTTGGCAAGTCAACCACGAAGCAAGCGCACGGCAAGTGCTTGAAATATTGGAACAAGGCGTATCCGTTCCGCTGGTTGTCGCCGCACCCGAAACACTGGTTTCAAGCTACCGCGACCGCTGGCTCTCGGCAGGCGCACACGCCGTCCTGTCTGACAATGACACCGAGGTCGTCTGAAATGGACAAAAACCGCAAACTCCTCCTCGCAGGCGTCCTCCTCATCCTCTTCGCCGCCGCCAAACTCCTGCTGCTGGACTGGTGGCAGAAACAACAGCCCCAAGCCCGCGCCGCCGAGTGCGACCTCATCAAAGGCTGCATCCTGCCCGACGGCTCGCACGTCCGCTCCACTCCTATCAGCCACCGCTCCGCCTTCGACATCACCGTCGAAAACACCCCGGCCGAAACACAACAAGTCAGCATCAGCTTCAGCATGAAAGACATGGACATGGGTTTCAACCGCTATATGCTCCAACAACAATCCCCGCGCACCTGGCAAGCGCACCAAATCCACCTGCCCGTCTGCGTCGAAGGCAGACGCGACTACATCGCCGACATCACCATAGGCGGACAGACTTTTCAGACGACCTTTACTGCCCAATAGGCTTTCTACGCGTATTCAAACAAGAAAACTTTTCGTCGAATGGCTCATCACGGATTCAATTTCAATCAGAAACCTGAAAAGAGTGCTTATAACATGAAAGCGATTGTTTAGATGTTTTTCACACTAAACAATCGCTTTCTTCAGGTTTAAACAACATAAAACCATGCCGGTTTATATTTAATTCCCCATCAAGCCGATAAGCTAAAAATCCCATTAAAATCAACATATCAATTCCATATTCAATATATTGGGATTCCGCCATCAAGCCGTTTCCAATCCGCCTCCTTTATTCTTTATCCCCAATCCATCCCCCGCGCCGACAAACGTAAAAAAAACAGATTCGGCACATTATCCAACCATGCCCCAGTCCCTTAAAAACAAATGAAAATATTAAAAAACCACCCACATCGCAATCTAATGCTTCCCAATCTGAAGCCGCCCGCGAAAAAATAAACCATTTTTTGAGAAAATTTATTTTGTTTTTTGTTTCACTATTTGTAACTCTTTTTCACTTTTTAAAAAGCGACGTCACTGTCGCTTTTTATTTTACCAATTACATATGACCAGCTCGCCGCTTGTTTTACCGGTTTTGTCTCTGCCAACCGTATAGGCAAGCTCAAGCTGTGTGATACGGAAGTCTTTGAACAACTCCCTTATATCAGGATGGTCATTGATAGATAGCATGAATTTGCCCTTGCTCTCCGCCATCGCTTTGGCCAGCAGCTCATACTGCGGCCAATCGAATGCGTGGTCGTAACCTGCGGTTTGCCAGTACGGCGGATCTGCGTAGAAGAAGGTATGCTCTCGGTCATACCGCTTGAAGCATCGATCCCACGTCTCGTTTTCGACGAACACACCTCTCAGCCGGGCTTGGGCTGCTGTCAGTTTTGCTCTAATCTGCGATGCATCCCACGCTTTTGACGTGGTGGCCGTACCAAAATGTTGATGAACGGTCTTACCGCCGAAGGCGTTGTGTTGAAGGTAGAAGAACCGAGCGGCACGTTGTATATCGGTCATGCAATCAGGCGGCGTGCTTTGCAGGCGGGCAAATACTTCACGACTGGTCAACGTCCATTCGAATTGGCGGACGAACTCGTCAAAGTGGTGCTGTACCACACGGTAGAGATTGATGAGCTGTCCGTTGATGTCGTTAAGTACCTCTACTTTAGCAGGCGTTTGGCGCATAAAGAACAACGCTGCGCCACCTGAAAAAAGCTCAACATAACACGAATGCTCGGGGAACATGGGCAACAGGTGTTTTGCCAATCGGCGTTTACCGCCCATCCAAGGGATAATCGGTAGAGTTTGTTGTGTTTTTTGCATCATATATATACTCCTAATTTACGGCATTCTGGACGCTCGAAACAGATTTAATATGATGCTCGACGGCACTCTGCTGATTTTTTAGTTACTGAATGAATTGATGTTTTTACAGCGTGCGCATTTGATTTGCACGTATCCGCTGCCTTTAGCAAGCAGTTTGCCGCAGTATTTGCAGCGCATTTCGCGGTAGATTTGCATTTGCACTCACTCCCATATCACGGATAGAATGCCTCGGTCTCTAGAGAATAAGGCGGCCTAGAAGTCAATGCAGGCACCATCTGCTTGGCTGGCGTAGCGGTGTTCCCGCACCGCTACGTCGCCGTCCCACTGATTTTTTCAATCTCCTCTCTAAGGTCGTCTGAAATTTCAGACGACCTTTTCTCTTAACTGATACCGTACTCACTCATCAGTGCAGTGACTCTCTCCTCCACCTTACTGATGTCACCTTGAATAAATTCAATGCCTGCGCCGACTATGACGTTTCGTCCCACATTGCCTGCATGATTCATGCCTATTCTGATTTTATCGAAGGCTTTATCAGTACCTGCTAATACAGGAATTACTGCAACATGCCATTTATCATATGGATAAACTGTTGTTGTAGAAATAGGTTTACCGTTAATTGTTGTACCTTCGAAATAACGCAATTTGAAGCCAGTTTCTTCGTTGGTAGAAATTAGACCATTACTTACAACACTACGTCCTTTCAAAACGATTGCTGTAAATCCTGAACCAGCCGTTCCACCAGCGGATTGTTTAAACGGAATGATGATTGCTGAATCAGTCGAACCATCAGAGGTCAGTCCATCCGATTCAATGAATCTAATACCTTTACCTTCGCCGGCCACTAAAGAACGCATGATTTTATGGCCAGAATCCTCACCGAATGCCCCCGCCCAACCTTCAGGCTCACCTGCTCTTTCGGAATTATTAACTGATTTCAATTTCGCCACATTGTTACTACCAATTGCCTCGGCTGCTGTGGCTTCAAGCCCATCAAAAGTAAACGTGATGGATGTTGCGGATTTTGCGGCAGGCTCTTCAGTTGCACTTTCAGACGGTGTAGTAGGTTGCGGCGTAGCTGGTTGGCCACCTTCCTCCGTTTTAGGGGATTCGGCGGGTGTTGTTGCCGATGATTGTTCACCACCCTCTGCTTTAGGCGGTGAGGCAGTCTGTGATGTCGTTGCAGAAGTAGTTTTTAACTGCTCTTTCAGTTTATCAACAGCTGCTTCCAATGCTTTAACCTTCTCATCCATAACCACCTCAGCATAGCTGGTCGGCTCGTATTTTTTATGTACGTTGCTGTTTATAGTTTTACCAGTCCAAACATGGACAGTATCAATCAACTGATTATGGATAAAGTTATCGCCCACTGAGCATGTGTCAAAATCGCCGTTATAGAAAGCCGAACTCAACAACCCGTCACGATAAACGATAGAATCGCTGACGAATGGATTACCCACAGGCAATTTTGCTTTCTCAGGACTGCGGAAAGGTGTTACATCGCAGTGATTCCCTTCAATTGTTGATGCACGCATACGACCAAATACAATTTGTCGGGCATAGTTACCGTCAGGCGAGTTTTGAACATAGTTCTCACGTACCTGAGTTGCCAACATCGTGCCATATTTCGACTCAGCACCAATCAACATACCGTATGTTTGCGTATTGATTGTAGCCGTAGCCGTTGCACCTGAACCGCCACCGCCAGTAATGGTTACGGTCGGAATCTCCGTATAACGACTACCATCACGACGTACGATAATCTCAACCACCTTGCCGTCTTTAATTTTTGCTTGTGCCGTTGCACCAAACGCACCTTCACCACCACCAGTAATTTTGACTTCTGGTTCTGAGGTATAGCCACTGCCACCATCTGTTACTTTAATGCCAGATACTTGGTGCATGCCGAAGAACTGACCAAACGGCAAGGCAAAAGTGAACTGATTTCGTTCGATAATAAAGTGGTTATGGCCGTAATTGCTTATTAAGCCGCGAGGTGCATAAACTGTATTATCTGCAATCAACTGGCGACATCTTAGCCACCACATGTTTTTACTGCGACGGAATAAGACACCAGGCGCACCATTGATAGGATGAATGCCTATGTGACCGCTCATGATAGTATTTCCGACAATTTCGATGTTGCTGTCCTGAAAATAGAAAGACTGAGGGTCTGCTATCTTGCCTACTCGACCATCTTTAGAGGCGAAAATCTCCTCTATTACTGTCGATATTCCGTAATACATAGCTTTGCCAGAATTGTTATAAATTTTGACATTATTGCCAGTATGGATATCAATTACCTTCCGTTTACCCAAGCCAAATGTATTGGCATGAATATAGATGTTATCCATAGGCAAATATCTACTGGTGCAGCTTTGGTAACCCGGATCCAAGCTGATTATTGAGTTATTCCAACCTCGTACATGCTCCAAATTGGCATCGGGATGTCCTATTACTGAGTCGGGGGCAAAAATCCCGGTTAACTCATAACCGATAACTCGGATGGCTTCAACCCCACAAGTATAGTTGTGGTTATAGTAACCCCCAGTGATACGAGTATTGATAGCTACACAGCCTTTAGCCAATGCACCTTCTACATCGCCGGGCTGGATGTCTTCGCCAGCAGGAGAACCGTGCAACCCTGCGGCAATTGCGCCGCCGGTAAAGCCTGTTACATGGAAATTCTTAATTTCGGTATTTCGGCAATCATAAATGCGCCAACCATACCCACGACTCCACCATTGTCCACCGCGCCACAATCCCCATGTTGACGCAGTTGTCCCATCCGCTTGTGGAAATGCAGATTCGCCGTTTTTATTAAAGTATCCACCAGCACTATTAACGATCTGCTTGGATTCCAAGAAAAATAATTCTTTAATTTTTTCAAGATTATAGCCATCAGGTTGACGAACGCCTGAGGAATCACATGAATTCTCCATATAACGCGCAAAATCGTGCGCATATGAAGCAGTATTTGCGCCGGCAACCGGATATCCTTTTAAAGACATTCCAGTGCCGACGTTTGGTGCTTCTTTTGTCCAACCGTCAATATGAGGAATCCAACGTTTATCGGCATCTGCCTCACCTGATTTGTATCCGAAAAGCTCATAGGCTCTGGTTGTGATTTTGCCACCATGCAAAATCACATTACCTTCCGATTTCCCGCATAAGTGGAATGCAGACAAGCCCATTTCCTGTACGGAAAACTCAGCCTGTGAAAAATCGAATACGTTAAAAATCGAATGATGAAAAGCAATACACGGCTGCTGTCCGTTGACCGGAAGCGTCACACCACCAACAGCAAGATTTCGCCCATCTTTCCCGAAGTATTCGGGCTTATAGCCAATGTTCTTGGTAATAGGGAAGTACCCGCCACGAGAGGTAATAAAGACATTCGATGGCAACTCATCATATAGCTTCTGAATAGCACGGGTGATTTCGAGCTTAACTGAAGCCACCTCGTTTTGCACTTTAGTTGAGGTATCACGATAATAGCCTGACATTACTTTATCGCGAATCTTCTCAGGCAAGGCATCCTCGATATAGACCTTCCCCTTTTCCAACGCGATTTTCACAGCAGATGCAACTTGAGCACTCTCAAATTGAGCCTGGGCGGCCAAAAGACGAGACGGCGTATCCGCACTGCCTAAAGCTTTCCCAACTTCTTCACTGACGGTTTTGGGAGTAATAAGATGAATTTCAGACTCTTTACCGTTAAGTGACAAAACCCCTTTCTCATCTACTGTGGCAGATACAGTGACATTCCCCGCAAGTTTTTTTGCCTCTGCGGCATCAACTTTCGCCGTAGCAACAGCTTTGGCTATACTGATCGTTGCCCGGTCTAGTTTTGTTTTTTCCATTAGTTATTTCCTAAGATTTTATTAATTTCATCAAAAGCGTCATCTGACAAATCGATCGCGCCATTTGGTGTCTCTACTGATGGTTGCGTCGGCGTGGGTTGTGTTGGTGCCGGTTGTGTTGGTGCCGGCTGTGTTGGTGCAGGTTGCGTTGGTGCAGGTTGCGTTGGTGCAGGGTTACTTGGTCGATTTGCTTCGAGTTTGGCAATAGCAGCAGCAACTGCAGCCGCGACAGCCTTATCTACCGCCGTATCCACGGCGGTATTGACCGCAGTTTCCAAGTTAGCATCAACAGCAACCTTGACTGCTTTGTCTAACTGCTTTTCTACTGCATCTTTAACTGCCTGACTAAGCTCCGAAGGCTTGACTGCCAAACGCTCCAAGAATTCCTCATAAGAGGTATCCCTTGAGATGGTGCCTTTCTCAATTGCCTCTTCATAAAGGCTTTGCCTACCATCCAAGATGACGGGCATCGTATCGACACTGTCGCCGGTGACGGTAATACCGCCTTTGATTTCGGCCATTCTTAAGCTCCTAAATTATTCTCAAGGGTTAAATTCCCCTCATAAACCACAGAGCGGATGCCCTTAACTTCAACCTGAACTTCATATCGCGCCCAACGCCATGTCCAAGCCGCCGTCTGCTCGGCTGTTAAAACTGTGCCGACGCCGCCGTCTGAATTGATTGTGTTGGGCTTGATAGTCAATGGAACTTTGACTGCATCCCCGCTGGTTGGTGTAATGACCAATGTCGCCGAATCCAAATGTTTAAGAGATGGATGTACATAACCTTTCCGATCCACAATAACGAAGGTTATCGGCATAGTTGTGCCGCGCTTCACTGCAAAATCAACGCGGGCAGTCATTTCAACCCATCCGGCAAATGCGCGCGTTGTTTTTCACGCAGGTAGGCCGCACGGCAATGGTCTTCCTGCCAAAAAAACAGTGCATTAACAGCGCGATACGCCATTCGGGCGACGCGGGTCGGCTGTGCCGCCAACACCGCACCTCGATAGACACGGCTGCTGACGGTTTCGTCCGGACTGCCTGCAATCATGGCGTTTGCGAGCTGGTCGGCGGCGATGGCGATATTTCTCATATAGTTTTTGATGCTTTGTTTCATACTCAGACGACCTTACAAGCTGATTTCGGTATTGATGGTGTTCAATTCGTCTAAGGTTTTGGCGGCTTCGATTTGTTTCTCGATTGCCTGCCTTTTGCCTGCGACGGTGGCACAAAGGGATTCATAGGCCAGGGTTTTTTTGAGGGCAGCCGCTTTGAGTTTGTCAGGATTGATGCCTCGTGCTTGGGCAATTTGGTCAAGGACAGGAGTTTGAGTGGAATTGTCCGCCTGCCATGCGCGGGCCTCGGATGCTTGTACTGGCCAGCTTTGCACTTCAAAAGTGGGAAGGTCATCCATGCCGCTTTGTTCGTTGACGATGGCTTGGGCACGTTGATTGAGGCGGGACAGGGCGATGACTTTTGCGGTGGCGAGTTTAGTCTCTTCTGCTTTTGTTTTTTTGATTTGATTTTCCGTCCATTTTTTTCCGTCCCATTCGCAATATTCTGACGGCGGGGCAATCATGGTCAAATCGTCTGAAAGGCTGCCGATTTGGTCGATAGTAACGGCTGTACCATCAGTTTTTCGGTAAGCGACTTTCCCGCGATGGTCTTCGAAGAAATCCCAACCTTCACCGTTCCATTGGGCGGCGCGGTCTTCGGTAATTTCGGGCGGGTTGGTATCGATGCAGCCGGCGGGAATCAGATAGCTGCCGTCGCGTGCCATGATGTCTAGATCGGCTGTGGTTTGGCCGATGTAGAGATGGTCGGCATCAAGTTGGCAAACGGGTTTTGTCCATTGGATGTTTTGGGTCATTTTTTTTACCTTTCTAAACGGTTTAAGGCGGCTTATGCCTTGATGCATGCCAGCAGGGCGATATTTCTAGGGCGGGTTTCAATGCCGCCAGCCGGGTCGGTTTGGCCGACAGTGTCAATCGATACGGTTGACGTATTGCTACCCCTGTCGGTGTCGGACATGCTTTTGACACCGATGCCGTGGCTGTGACTTCGGAATTCATCTGCCTGCCATGAGCCTATGACACGTCCGTTGTCGACAGTTCGCCCGTCATCCCAACTCCTGATAAATTCACCGCGCAAATCCGGGAGATTAAAGGTAGTTCGTCCGTCGCCTGCGCCATAAGTGGTGCCGATGAGGGCGAATAAGTTGGCATAGACGGTGCGCGACACTGCCGCGCCGTTTGCTTTTAGCCAGCCAAAGGGGACGGTGGTATGGGCAAAATAGGCGATTGCACCTGTCGGGACGCCGACGTTAAAGGTTTGGGTGTCTACTTTGGCGACCAGTCCGGGCGTGTCCCAGCCGATAGCAATCTGATGCGCCGCTCCGCCCAGCCCGATTGCGCCTCCGCGCTTGATTGAGTTGTCAAACGCCTTATTGAGCGCAAACGATGACGGGACGGTTGCAACCGTGTAGTCATCAGGGTTGTGGCTTACTTTGCGGGCGGTAATAATGTCTGACCCGTCGTACTGGAGCGTGCCATCATTCTTAAGCTGTATGCCCTTGTTTGTCTTTTTATTGCGGATGTAGCCGCCAGCGGCATCAGCGCCGATGTGAAGATAATTACCGGCATCAAACAATGCCTTGCTGTCGGATACGGTGATGCTTTTGTAAAAATTGGGGTCGTCCATGCGGGCTTTTACCCTGCCCAGCTCGTCATAAAGCCAGCGTGTACGGTTTGCCAGCTCCCGTGTCGGGCGGTTGTCGATACCGTTAGGGCCGCCCTGCACAGGGTCGGAGGTCTCCCATTGGTAAATGCCCGCCTCCCAGCGGCTTATCTCGCTTAAATTTGCCATCTATGCTGTCCCTCGATTAAACGTGCCGTCCCTTAATGCTTGTCCGTTGTGCCTCAAGGAGACGTGTTGGTAATCCAATGCCGCCAAAACACATCGGGCAGGTGCAAACGCCCGCAATGTGCGCCTCAGCAAGGCTGCCTGATCGTTGGTAATGGTATTGGTCATAATGATGCGGTAATGCGCCCAACGGTCTGTATGACCGTGTGTATAACTACCGTCACGGTGGATTTCGCCGTTGTGCAGCTTATTGCTTAAGCCCTCGACGATCTCGACCTCGCCGAACCCGAGACGGCGCACAATCTCGCGTATTGCCCAGGGTGTGCCTTTGTACCTGTGGAGCTGGTAGGCACCCTTGATGAGTTTGCGGCGGGTTTCATCGCTCTCGGCAAGCCAATAGCCGTCCTCGCCCAATATGCTTCGACTCTCCGCCAACAGTTCCAAATGTTCGGGCGCGACCAGCTCAGTCAAACGCGGCATCAGCTTGACCGCGTCAATGTCGCTCATCCTCAAGCCCAAATCGGCCAACATCCGATAACGTTGGTCGCGCTCGATAACGGAGGCATAACTCAGTGTTGCCATTGTTGCTACCCCTCTGCCGTTTCGGACGATGCCCGGATATTGACGGACGTACATCTTGCCCATTGGTCGGGCTTGACGACGGTTAGGGTCGGTTTTTTAAGGACTACGTTATAAACGCCAGCGACTTTTAAAACTGTTTGGATGTCTAAAGGCACAATATCCATGCCCAATTTTTCGCTTCGCGTTACTTCATACTCCGCCCATGCTTGTTTTGCTGCCGCCAAAACCTCGGCAGCATTAACCCCGGTATACAAAACCAGCTCTGCGTCCAGCGTATAGTCGATTGCTGTCGGAGCAGTTACGGTTACCGTGTCGCAAAGCGGACGGACGCGTTCTCCGGACAAAAACCTTTGCACCTCGCTCACCAACTCCGAAGACGGCAACCCGTTTTTGGTTAATAGCGTTACCCTTACTTGCCCCCCTATCGGGAGGCCGTCCGACCCCGTTAAATTGCCCACATGTACGTCGCAAATAGCAGGGCTGACACGGCGGGCAAAATACTCATAAGCCCCGACAGGGCCTGCAACGCTAAAGCTTTCGGGGGCAAGCAGGATGCGTTGGCGGTATGCCTCATCAGATTCTTCCGCCGCGCCGCCCGTCGGCACAGTAGTGTTGACGGCTGTAACGCCGTCAATCGGATTGATAAGCGTATTAACCTGCCCTGCGGCAAAACCATTACCGGACACGCCGGTTTGGAGGCAGATAGCCTCCAAATCCAAAGTACGGCTCGACGGCGAGAGCGTGCCGGATACAACCGTCCGAAACACGGTCGCCCCGGCGGCCACTTGAGTGCCTTGTACAATCAAAACAGGCTCCGCTTTGGCGGCAACCAACGTAAAACGGATGGTGCATCGGGCGGCAGAGGCCTCAAGCCGCGGGGTGTTGACGTCATCGCCGCACAAATCCAGCATCAACCCCGTTGCAAAACGCGGGTGCTGTTGGCGATAAGCTTCATTGAATGCTTTTCTCGCCAAAGTCTCGCGATAAGCGTAGGTATTGATGAGCAGCCGCTCGATGTGGGCGGGTTGCAGAGTTTTACCACTGCGGTTCTCATAGTCGGCAATGGTTTGTGCCAGCACTTCAGCGAGATCGTCTGGAACCACCTTAACCTCTTCCCGCTTAAGTTTGCTCAAATCCATACTGCCTGCTCCAAGATAATGTCTGTCGTATAAATCTCGCCCGCAACCTCATCTGAGACGCGCCAGTAAACCGTCATCGTCAGATGCGGCGCAGCGCCGCCGAAAATAATGTCTTCGACCACCACCCGCTTCTCCCACGTCTGTATTGCCAACATGGTCGAACGCACGATATTGGGGACAAACACATCTTCGGGGGTGTCCAGCCATTTGTAATGGTCGGAGCCGAAATCAGGACGGGTAACGTCCGCGCCTTTGCGGGTGGACAGGATATTGCGGATACATTGGTCGATGTCGTCCGCACCCTGAACCACGCCCGAACCTTCAGGTGCGAGCTGCCAGTGTTTTGAGATGGGCGCGGCGTAAAACATCAAAAAATCCCTGTATCGCTTATAGATACAGGGATTGTAGAGAAGGCCGTCTGAAACGCCTTTTAATGCGGTTTAATGATTTTTCGGCTCGCCGGTTTGTCCGCCTGAATCGCCGTCATGGATGTGCTTGCCGATATTGATGCCGTTGACGATAAGTTCGCCTTCAATGATGACTTTACCCTTAATATTCGCCGCCTCACCTCCGCCGGCATTACTGGCCGTCAAACCTGCGGTATAAGTCAACAGCCCTTTTACCGTCGCATTGCCCGTGATTTCTGTCTCCGGTGATTGGATATCTACTTTTTTCGCCGCTTTTATTCGGACTTTACCCGGCGTCTCAACGACTACTTCGCCGCTACTGCGGTCATGTGAGATGACCGTGCCATTGGTAAACCGTTTGACCCATTTGTTTTGGTCGGATACCGGTGGCTTATCTGAGGCATTGTAAATCGCGCCGATAACGCAGCCGGTCTCACCCCGCACATCCAGCAGGCAGACAACCAGTTCGCCCACATCGGGGAGGCTGTAAAACCGGTTACCGCCCGCCGCAGGGGTCGCCATAGGTAGCCAGTCGGTTACCATGTCGTCGAGTACGGGAATTTTTACCCGCAAGCTGTGCGCCGCCGCATCAATCGCCGATACAATGCCAAATTGCATCGTTGCCGTAAAATCATGAGTGTTCATTGTTTTCCTCCTCGTCTGCGACATACTCCGTCATTTTGATCTCCAATTCGGTCGTCCATCCGCCGTGGCGCGTGAAATCATGTCTTGATTGCTTGACCAGATATTTACCTGAGAACTTGCCAAATCCTTTAAGCCGTACCATTTGACCTGCCACCAACAGCGCATTGCCGACCAGTGTAACGGTACCCGCACATTGGTCGTCCTGCGCATCTGCCAATTTGGCATCTGCCCTGGCATTTAATTGGGCGGTACTCTCCCCCTTATTAGGCACGATACGTAATGTATCGCCCGTACTGCCGTGTTTGGCTTTGCCGCGTCTTGATTTGCTGCTGCGGCTCGCCGACACGGTCTGTTTGGATTTAGGGTCGTAGCCTTTGACATCTACTTTAGACGGAACCCCCTTAATCAAATCGCGCAGGCGGATACGGATGATGTCCTCGGGCAGCAATACGGCAACGGCAGGACGCTGTTTTAGTTCGGTATTATCGGCAAATACCAGTTTGTTGCCGACGATTTTAAAGCTGTGGCCGTACTCCTGCGCCAAACGTGCCAAAAACTCGATGTCGCGCTCTTGGTACTGCGTAACACGTTTGATGGGGATGTTTTTGACCGTACCCGTTACCTCCAGCTTCAAACGGCCTGCCACCTGACGGACAATGGCGGCCAGAGTCGTGTTTTCATACGCCTTACCGCGCAAAGTGCGGCTAGACTTGGTAATCCCGGTCGATAGGGCCTTCAGGCTGACCGTCGACGGCGGATGGTTGTACTCAATCTCGGCAATCTCAAATTTGCCAAAAGACAACAGCCCGGTAAATTGGTCGCCCAGGCTCAAAGACAAAGCATCACCCTGTTCGGGATACCAATGACGCAGCCAGCGTCCGTCCGCATCCTCAAACTCAACCTGCAATTCGTCCGACTGCCCCTCAAGATAATCGGTATAGCTAAACGAAATCAGATAAGGCGCGACATCTGCCGTTATATCCTTGTCTTCGTAAGACAGGACAAAATCGGGCATGGTAACCGGATGAGTGCTGCCTCCGCCGTCAAGGCCTTTTGATTTTAAAAACGCACCTAACGCATCCACCACGGTAGCTCCTCTTGGTTGTTTTTCGGCTTAGTTTCGAGGACAGGGACAAAGACCGTTAGGCCGCCCGTAAACTCCTCCGCCAACGGCAAGTGAGGATTGGCCGCAATCAGGCCGTCAATCAACAGCGCATTGCCGTAATGCTTGTGCGCAATCAAATCCCAGCGGTCGCCGTCTTGGGTGGTGTAGCGTATTACCGCACTCATCATTTATCCTTTCTTGCCGCCAACCAGCCGGTCAAAGCCTGGGCAGCGGCAGAGCCGTTTGCCATCGCATCAGATGCCTCGGCAACACCTTCCCCGACAGCAGTCAGCCAGCCGCCGATGGAGCCGCTCTCATACCCGGCACGCAATGCACCGACGGCACCGCCCAGCCTGTTGGCCGCTTGCCCGGCCTGCAATGCAAATTCAGCCGCGCCTTTTATGTCGCCGAAAACCGCTGTTACCTCCGGCAAGGCATTGAGCCGTCCTAAAGTGCTGCCGCCAATATTGAGTGCGTCCCCTAACAGGTTTAATGCCCCTGACGGGTCGTTTTTCAGATTTTTGGCAGCCTGTATCAGATTCTGCATATCGCTGATGCCCGCTTCGGCGGCGCGGTAAATTTTCACACCTTTTTCCACCGCCGAAATCAATTTGCCCGCTTTTGCCTGCACGCTCTCCGGCAATAAGGACAGGAGCGGATTTTGACCACCCGACTTGACTGCCGGGGTCGGGAGCGGATTATTCGGGTCGCCGACAAACTGGGTCAGCTCCACATCCAACTCACGCGCCGCCGTCCGGCCTTGCGCGTCCTGAATCAACGTGCGCTCCGTCAGCCGCTCAAGCACAAACCATCCGACAAACCGGCCGCTGCCGTAAACCAAAGACACCGCCTGCTGCGCTTCCAAAGCCGACAGCAGCCCCTTATAAGCCGTATCGGGATTACCCAGCCGCCAATGCAGCTTGAGCGAAAAACGCAGCGTCGTCAGTTCGTTTTGCAAGGCCTGCAGGCGCGGACGGCCTTTCAAGACCTCATGCTTGGCAAAGTTTGCCGAATGTTCCGCCTCAAGCGATGTAAAGCTGTTTAAAAGCTCAAAGCGTACCTCGCCCAACATCGCATACATCAATAAGCCCTCCGTGCTTTGTCGTCCATCATGCGGCGAAACATTGCCTCAAATTCGCGCAAACCGATTTGCAGCGCAGCCTCAATCTGCTGAGGATTACCGCCCGGCGCATTGATGGTTGGGTTGTAATTGATGGTCATCCCACCCGTTGACTGGGAGCTGCGTGCATCCGCAAATGCAGTGCGGCCAGATGATACCCGCGCTGCCATTTGTCCCATATGCTCTGCAAAACCGCTTTTCAGACGACCAGCCGTATTGGCCACAGAAGCGATTGGACGTGACGCACCTTTGTCTAAACCTATTTGCAGCCCCTCCATCATCCATCCGCCGAAACGTCGGAAAACACGGCTGGGCGAATGAATGCCCATTACACCGGCAAAAGTTTGCTTGAGAGATGCGGCCTGTTGTGCAAACCAAGTTTTGACCGATTCAATTTTTGATTTGAGACCGTTCCACAGCCCCTGGATGATATTGGCACCAAACTGGGTAAAGCTGGACGGCAACTGTACGCCGAACCAAGACATAACAGAGGCAAACGACTGATAAAACAACCCTAACGGCGACCAGTTGATAATCTGCGCTGAGATATTGCCTATGCCGCTATTGAAAAATGCCTTGATGCGTTCCCAACACGTACCGAAAAAAGAGGCTATGGAATTAACTACGCCGCTGATGAAATTACTTAAATCTTGCCACAATGCTTTTGCACCACCGACTACACCATCCCAGTTTTTATAAAGCAGATAAGCAGCAACACCAAGGAGTGCTAAAGCAATGCCAATAGGCGACATTAATAAAAACCTACCCAGACTCATCAGACCACTACCCAACAGTGTTGCCGCCGTTTTTACTACACCGAAAATACGGGCCAGCGCACCAATGCCTGATTTAAACCTGATAACAGTGGCAAGCCAGTCAACGCCGAGTAAGGCTTTTGCAAGCCTGAACGACACCATCAACCCGGACAACTCATTCCCGACAAAACGGAACATTAGCCCACCGACCTTCAACGCCGCAAACCCTGCCGCAAGATGCACGAGTGCGGATACAACTTCGGGATTTTTTGATGCCCAATCTGCAAAACTGTTTATAATCGGGCGGATGGTCGTCATCAGCTGATTGAGCGCGGGCAACAATACACTGCCCGCTGTGATACCGATTTCCGTCAAACTATTTTTAAAGATTTGCCAGTTGTTTGCTGTCGTGGCAGACCTGGCGGCAAACTCTTTATCCATACTGCCGATAAACGCAGGTTTACCGTCTTTTGAGGTTTTTTTGAGTTCATTGATTGATTTCTTATAGGTCTCCAACCCGCTAACCAATACCGCGACATCATCGGCATATTCCAAGCCGAACAAATCAACCAGTGCGCCCATTTGGTTTTCTTTAGGCAGTTTTCCGACCTGTTTCAAAAAGTCCATCAACGCCTGCTCGCCGTTTTCCTTGATGGCTTTCTTCAAATCTTTTGATTCCATCCCCATATTTTTCAGGGCTTTTTGGAATTTCGCTCCTTGCTTATCCGCAGTCATCAATTTGGTCAACATACCGTTAATTGCCGTACCGGCGATTTCAGGCGTTTTGCCTAGGCTGATAAACGCATTGGATAAAGAGGTCGTCTGAATTTCAGTCAACCCAAACTGTTTGGCAACGCCCCCCACTCGACCGAGCGTATTGATAATATCGCCCGCCTTGGCAGGGCTTGAGTTGGACAAATGATTGACTGCATCGCCCAGTTTGCCGATTTGGTCGATTGGTATCTGATAGACATTGGCAAGTTTTGCCATGCTGTCACCTGCCTGATCGGCAGCCATGTCGAACGCTACCGACATCTTGGCGATGGTCTCTGTGAATTTAGGCAAGTCTTTGCGCGCCACGCCCAGCTGACCGCCTGATGCAGTGATTTTTGCCAGCTCTGTCCCTGCCATAGGGATAGTGCGTGTCAGGCGCAAAATGTCCTGTTCCATTTCCTTAAACTGCTTGGGCGTATCAAAATCAACGACCTTTTTGACATCTGCCATTGCCGATTCAAATTCGACGGCCAGTTTCACCGGGAATGCCACCCCCGCCACAGCTCCGGCTGCTCCCCAAAATTCGTCTTTGATCGCGCGGCGGCGGTCGTAATGAGCCTGTTTCTGCTGCTGCAAATCAGCAACGAGGCTGCGTTTGCGGTTAATTTTGGCGATAGTTTGACCAAGCTGGTCATATTCTCGTCTAAGTTCGCCAACACGTTTGCGGCTCATCCGTAGAGGATTTTGCAACGTTTCGCCAAGCAGGCTTTGCCGTGCCGCCAGACCTTTGACTGTTTTATCCAAAACGTCCAAAGACGACTTGACTGATTTGATACCGGCAACTGCACCACCGACCGATGCGCCGATGGTAATACCTAAAGAAAAACCGCTTGCCATATGACTGCCTGCAATTTAGAATTTATTCAAGAAAAGAAAGGGATGTCCATGTATATCAACAGCAAATATGAAACTGTGTTTGACCGCGTCAGCGACCTGGCGGCAAAAGGTCTGTTTGCCGTTTATATGCTGGGCATTGCTTGGGCTGTTATAACTAATACGCCTGCCGACCTTGCCGTCATGTTGCCCGTTCTGCTGCTGGCATGTTTTTTAGGGGCAATAGCTTGGTTGCTTGTCGGATTCATTCCGACATTTATTGTCGGAGTGCTGGTTGGCGGTTTATCGGCTGCAACAATATTTATTAAAGACAAAATCAAAAGCCGCACCGCGAACGGCACGGCTCTGAAATTCTAAATCCCGCCTCTTCGATAACCCGCCTTCATTTGGCGGGTTGCTTCTTTCTGCCAGTCTTCAAATTCATCCAGCGGCAGCGTATAAACCTCATCCACGCTCCAACCGAACCACCATGCCAAATCAGCAGCGGCAGACAGCAACTGCCGCTGCGCTTCAGACTTTGAAAGAGGTGGACTATTTGTCTTGGTCGGCTTCCGTGAATCGGCGAAACGTTTCCTGCAACTGTTTCCAGTCCACCAAATCCAAACAATCCAAGTCTTCGGGAATCATTCCCGTCATGCGGGCAAACAGGGCCAGCTCCTGCTCCGCCTCATTCGTCAGATGCGAGACGGCGCGCAAATCACCCACACACAGACGGCGGACGGTTACCTGCTCCAACATCTGACCCGTCGCCAGTCTGACCGGATATTTCAGTTTCACAACGGTATTTACACCCAAATCTTCTTGCAACTGCTTGGCTTCATTCATTTTTCATCTCCAAAACGTTTATAAAAATAAAAAATCACCGTATCGGTAAAGATACGGTGATTGTGTCAAAGGTCGTCTGAAACGGCTTTTAATCCGATTTAAAGATTAAGCGCCAATGTTTTTACGCATTTGGCTCAAAACGTCCTGACCGTCCACGCGGTAGATGTTTTTGAGCGCGTTGTAATACAGCACTTCGCGACCGCCGACGACTTGACGGACTACTGTCGCCTGGTAGGTTGAGCTGAATTCCGCCTTTTCCTTCGGCTTGTAGCCGCCTAAAGCGTTTTTTGAAAACATCGCCGTTACCGTAGTTACGATGGGAACTTCTTCCGCCAAACCTGCCGCATTGAAGGTTTGCAGGTTACCGCGCACCATCAGTTGCACGGCCTTGAATGGGTTGGATGCCTTCTTCGCCACCTCGGGATAAAAGCTGTTCCAAGTAACTTCGCCTTCCAGGGCTTCGACGCCGTTTGGCAGCTTAATCGTGCCAACCATACCCAGACCGGTAAAGTCGTCCTGGCCAAACTCAAACTCAGGCAATTTAAATTCGGATGCATTACCCAAAAGGCTGTTGCCGTCGATATAGATGTTGGCATTGTAGATTGCATTGATTGCAGACATATTTCTTCCTTTTCAGACGACCTTAGTTAGCCGATACCAAATTGATAAGATACTTGCGAGTCATCACGCTGGTATTGGTAATACGCTCGGCCGGCAGTTTCGGCGTGTAGTCGTAAACGATGGGGACCTGACCTTTGCTAAACGCATCAACCAAATCGTATTCATAGTCCAAATCCACCGAGAAGCCCACAATAGATTTAAGCGTAGACATATAGGTGCGGACGCTCTCAAGCAGGCTGTCAATCAAGGCATTCGGATCGTCTGCATCAATCGGTTTGTCAACATACTGCAACTCTAAACGACGGATAGACTCGTCAATAATGTCGCCGGTGCGTTGCGCCACCTCAAAATTTTTAATATGCGATGTAGTCGGGAAGCAGGCAAGGCGGTTACCCCACATACGATAGCCTGTACCGTAGGAATTAAATACAGTCGTAATGCCTTTTTCATTCAGACGGTTGGTTTCGGACTGTGGGTCGTCCGCACGGGCGGTCAGACCGATTTCCACGCCCGTTACGCCCAAGAGCTCGCGGTTGGAGATGCTGAACCAGTAGCCCTGTTCCACATCGGTTTTCATTCGCAGGCCTGCGGCGTGGGTGGCAAGGTTTTCAAGACCGAGCAAACCGACGACATATGGATAAAAGAGCTGGCAGCGGTCGGACGATGTCTGAAAATTAATCGTACCTAACGGACCACGACCTTCGAGAGCTTTGCTCAGGCTCGTACCTTGCGGAGCAGCCACATAAGCAATGGCCTTCAGCTTGCCCGCAATGACTTCCATCGCCGCGCGCACATTGGCATGGCGATCAAAATCAGGCGCAATAATGATTTTGGCGTCCGCGCCTTGGCGGTTGAACCCTTCCGTCAACAGCTCTAATCCAGTCCGTTTGCCTGTAGCGGCAACGTAAGCACCAATGATGTCGGCAGCCTGAACCTTGGTCGGGTCGGTATAGGTATAACTGATTTTGGGCGAGTTAGGTTTGGTTTTGTAGGTAATCTCACCTGTCAGGGTGTTGATGGTGTAGTGCGTGTTTTCGGTCAGCGTATTGCCGCCGTCCGTCAGTGTGTAGCCGCTTTGCAGAGCAGGCTTGGCAGTTTTGGCTGTCAAGGTGTCAGGATCAACCGTCAATACTTCGTTGCTGACGGTTGTCTTATGTTTGGCGGGGTCGCAAACATTGACAACATAGGCGACACCGCTGCCGTAGCGCGTCCAAATGTGTGCGGCATCCGGCAGGGTAAAGCCTTGAGCGGTCAGCTCGCCGCCGAATTGGCCAAAGTCTTTCTTCGTTTGACATACAGTCAGCTCGTTGACCGCACCGACCGGCGCAGTGCCGACGATAGCGGTAATTGCGCCGTCAACGGTATAGACGGGATTGGAGCCGCCGTCGATGCGGATGGTCTCCGTGCCGTGATGGTAGGCTGCTGCCATGATGGATACTCCTATTTTTTAGGTTTTAAATCGGGGTTGAGGTCTTGGTCGGGGCGGCGGTAGTGGGCAGCGATGAAAAGCGGGCGTTTTTCTTTGCGGCAGACTTCGACCTGCTGGGTTTCGGTCTGCAAAACCAGCTGATACTGCCATGCACCCGCATCCTCGGCCAAAAACTCCTCGCTGATAAGGTGGCAGGGCTGGCAGTTCGGCGGTGCGAAACCAACCATAGCAAGACGTGTCTCATCCAAGATGGCCAAAGTGCCGTCATCCGCATTAAGGCTGCTGCCAAAGATGGTCAGCATCAGCCTGACATCGCGCTGCTGCGCAATACGACCGAGCTGCTCAATATCGCCAAATTTACTGCCGCCGTAGCCGACCAAGATTGCCCCGACGGGATGGATAAATTGGTATTCGGACGGACGCTCGGGGAAAGCCTCAACGCTGACCCACGGGATAGCTGCCTGCAAATGCTCTACTACCGCATCAATAATCGGACGTGTCGCGCTCATTAGTAGCCTCCCAAATCCATTTTGTCGCGCACTCGGACGTGATATGCGCCCGGCTCAGGTTGCGACGGCTTGTCCAATGTGGCGATACCGATATGGATTTTGCCGTCGCGGATAGACTCAAGTGTTTTAATCGTCGTGTTGTAGGCGGTTTCCAGCGGTTTCGGAAAGTCGGCGCGGTTGATTCGGCGGCTGTGCAAAAAATGGCGGGCAATGTTGATGCATAAAGGCTGCAACACCGTCGGCGTTTCCGCCAAAGGCAGCACATATCTGCCACGCAGGTATCCGTCCACCAAATCGCAGGCATAACGCACTGCCGCATCAATGACCTGAGCGTCGGGTTCCGTCCCGCGCGCATTGTCGTTGGTCAGTTGTACCAACTCCATTTTGCCCATCGCAGCCGTCAAATCATCCGCACCAATATACATGGCTTACTCCGCCTCTTCGGCTGCTGCCGGTTTTTTACCGCGTTTCGGTTTTTCAACTTCGCCCGCAGCGGCATTGCCTGTATCATCTGACGGCGTATCCTCGGACGGCGGAGTGCCATTTTGTTGCGCATCCGGCTCTTCGCCGGTTGTCAGTGTCGGGGTAACGTGTGCCGCAACTGATTCGTACTGCTCCGCTGTCAATTCGACCGCTTCGCCGGCTTCGACGCGGAATTGGCCGCCTTGGGCGTTTTCCAAAATTAACGGGGTGTTTGCGATATAAACTTTAGCCATGATCAGCCTTTCAGAAATACTTGGATGATTTCGCCCGCCGCCGTTGCCGCAGAGCGCGCCGTACCGGCAATCTTGGCATTACCTGCCGCCTTGACTGCCGCGCCTTGCGCATCGGCTGCCACCTCATCGCCAACGGCAATCGTGCCGCCTGCCTCGACCAAGGCGATACCCAATACATCAACGGCCAACATTTCGCCCGCATCCGCATCCAAAGTAGCAGTACCCAGCACTTTCACACCGGCGGCGGCCTGTTTGCCTGCAAAATCCACAAAGCGGTTTTTGACCACCTTGCCTGATGTTTTGACCGTGGTTACCAAGACCACTTGTTTCGTTTGTGCCATTTTTCTCTCCACAGGTCGTCTGAAGCCTTTCAGACGACCTTTTACTTATCAAGCAACCGCGTTTTCAAACAAGAACCCGCATGCACCGCCGACCACCGCCGCTTTGCGGATGTCGGTATAGCGCGCGTATTCCACCTTGCCGCCGACCTCTTCGTAGCGGTCGACTACCGGCATACCGCGACGGCGGAAGGTATAGCCAAAGCTCGGCTCACCCTCGTCATTGCCACCGGAAGCTATATTCGGACGCACAATCAGGCTGGCGAATTTGCCCCAAATATCTTGGGTGGCCTTATTGGCGGCAGGTGTAGATACCGCCTCGCCGACGATAATTTCGTCCAGCTCCAGCAGGTTTTTCAGCTGCTCGACCGTGAGCAGGGACTTGCGTTCATTCGCACCCAGCGCGCCGATGAGCTTCTCGTGGCGTTTCAGTGCCGCCAACACGCTTGCACCAACCACCAGCACCGACGGGCGTACACCGCAGCCTGCGCGAACCGTTTCGCGGGCGGTTTCAATGTCTGCCAACGGATCAGAGTTTTTATCGCTCCATTTTTGGGTGGAGGCCAAATCTTTGCTGAAACCTGACTGATAAACCGATTTGTTTTGCAGGAGGGCGGCAGTTTCGATTTCCTGCCGCAGCTGCACGCCCTTGACCACGCGGCGTGTTGCCTTGGCGCGCTCGTCGTACATGGATTCCGCTTGTTCGCGGTAATCCACACCGGCGGCCAAATCATGTTCTTCCAGCACGACCGGCATAAAGTTTGGCGAGTCCAGCGTAATCACATTCGATGCCGCGCCGACCGCACGTTCGGTCTGATATTCGACAAACGAACCCTTGCCGAACACAGGCACACGCAAGCCTTCTTTGTCAGCAAAAACCTCCGGGAAGATTTTCTCGGCAATAAAATCCGCCTGCTTGTAGCCCAGTGCGAGCTTGGTCAAAACCGGATCAAGCTGGCCGCGCAGACCGCGCAAATGAGATGCACTCATGTTTTATCCTTTTTTAGGTCAAATGCGACGACGTCGTCGCATTTGATGGGTTGATGATTTAAGCAATAGTACGGCGGGCAGCCTCTTCGTAAGGGATACCTTCCTTCGCCGCCAATGCCAATGCACGTTGGTGATGGCTCAAGGCTTCCGGGTCCGACGCTTCGGCAAAGTCTGCCGCCAATCCTGACGGCGTTTCGCCTTTAGCCATCTCGCCGCCCTGAATCTGCTTAGGCAGGACAGCGGTAAAAAACGCACGCAGCGCATCAGACAAAGGCTGCTTCTTACTGCCTTCACCGAAGTCGGCGGTTACGTCGGCGGGGTATTCAGCAAAATCCAAAACCTTGACGACCAAATCCTTGTCGGCAGGTTTCAGACGGCCTGTCTTGACCAAGCCTTCGGCATATTCGACATTCTGCTCATGCGCACCATCGCGCAGGGCGGTATGCTGCTCGTCTTGCAGCTTTTTCAATTTCGCCTTCGATTCGGCGGCCTCCTTCTCGGCAGCTTCGCGGGCGGCCTTTTCGGCTGCAAGCTCTTGTTCCAACGACATAGGGGTCTCCTTGTTTTCATGGTTTTCTGGGGGTGGGGGTGATTCGGTAAATTCGGCAGGCGCATGGGTTTGAGGCACGGCAGCCAATTCTTTAATTGCCTCAATTTGCCAGTCAGGCAGCACTTTATCGGCTTCTTCCAGACCGAAACGGCCGATAAACCAGTCTCTGAAACGGCTTAATAACGAGGCTGTCTGAAGGTGTGCGTCTTCGGCAAACTCGACATAAACTTCGCCCTCGGCAAAACTGATGGCGGACAAACCCTTGACTGCGGGCGGTTGCGCGCCCAAAAAGCCGACATGGCGTAGCGTCCAAACACCCGGTTTAGGATTGTTCGGGCTGGTTGGCGGGTAAAAACTTGCCGACACTTTTTTATATCGTCCGGCTTTAACCAAATCCGCAAAGCCTTCATCAACTTGGGCAAAGTCCGCCGTCAGCACGCCGTTTTGCACACCAAGCGACTTGACCCAGCCGTAGGCGGGCGCATCTGCCTTGGGATGCCCGACCACAATAGGAGCCTCATGCACCTTCGGGTCATATGCTTGGGCAGCGGCGGCAAGGTCGGCCTCGGTAATCGTTACCGTATTGCCGTTTGCATCGGTGCGCGTTCCTGCACGGAAAATTTCGTAAGACATAAAAAAGCCTCATCGGATGGATGAGGCTATTGTGGCAAAGACCGTCTGAAACCGCTTTTAATGCGGCTTAAAGAATGATTGTTCAAAAAGGCGTTAAAATCGCGTTTTTAGAGCGTTTTACCATTGGGATAGGCAAACCCTTATCCGAGCCGACAAATGCGCTAAAAAAGCGGTCAGGACGAATCCTGACCGCTATCTTGAATAAATCGGGTAATCACACAAACAAATCTCCCTGATTTTTTGCCCGCTCCGCCAACCCGACCTCCTTGACGATGCGGTAGATGTGCTGGACGGTCAAATCATATTTGCGGGCAAGCTCCACATGATTCTTGCCGTTAAACTCCTTATAAATCTTCAGGTCGCGCTCGGATACCCTGCCCAAAAGGTTTTTGGGGAAATAAATCAACTGCCCGCCCCAGTTGCTGGTCAGATGATGAGACAGCTTTTTAGATACCTCGACCGCCTGCTGCCGCTCCATCGGCAATACCGACATCAAGCAGGCGACCGCCTGGTCTTCCAAGTCCGCCACCAGCTCAGGCACTCTGTTGTCCGCCATTTTCCACCCTCACTTTCCACTTCTTCAAATGCTCGATGACCCGTATCGCGTCATCAGTCCCTAACCATCCATGATAATCTATGCCCGTCATGCGTTTGACAAATCGAGCCAGGCTCAATTCAGACGGGCTTCGCACTGCGCCCAAATGGTGCAGCTCCAACCAAAGCGCGCGTATCTTTTTGACCTGCGCCTCCATCATGCGGTTTGGCATATGCACCGGCAAATCAGGCTTGCTTGATGTCGCCTGCGCTTTTGTGGTAACCACAAAACCCCGCATCTTCATCGCCCGTACGGCAAGCTCCAACTCCTCGACCGATAACTTGGTACTGCTCGTCTTGCCGCATGACAGGTTGGCGAGCAGCGCGCGGTATTCGCCATCGTCCATCATCAACTGGGTTTTGGCCACATGGATGAGCCGTATCAACCGCTGTTTTTTCTGAGCACGGGTTTCCATTTCCAGCCCCCTAAGAACCTCAAAAAAGTGAAACAACGTTTCACTTTTTTCAAGAAAATCAATAAATAATGATATTCTATTCGGGATTTTTGCGCAGTGCAACTAAAACGAAAGGACGCAAAAAAGGTCGCCTGAATCTCTTCAGACGACCTTTTAAACATCAGCGGCTTTAACGGTTCACCGCTTCTTTCAACGCCTTGCCTGCACGGAATTTAGGCGTTTTTCGTGCCGCGATGGTCAGCGGTTCGCCCGTTTTCGGGTTGCGGCCTTTGCGCTCGGCAGATTGGGCGGTGTGGAACGAGCCGAAGCCGACCAACGTAACGTCTTTGCCGTCCTTCAGCGTCTGCGTTACCACGCTGATAAACGCATCGACAAATTCTGCTGCATCGCGTTTGTTCAATTCCGCCTCATCGGCGATGGCTTGGATTAATTCGGATTTATTCACTTTTTGACTCCTATTTAGATTTAAATACGGCAGACCGTGCCGCGCGGTTTATTGGATATTGACTAACTCCAGCTCTTTGCCGGTTACCTGTCGAATTTCTCGGTTAAGGATGGCCAGACACAAAAGGCCTGCACTTTGGGCGATGCTGCCACCGTCTTCGTCATCCTTCGGCATCGGTTCGTCCGAAGTCAGCTTGACAAACAGGCCGCCCGACTGATCGCTGATGAGGATATTTACCGTCGCCATGTTCACACCTTCGCAAAATCCAAATTAATCAGTTCATACTCGTCCGTTTCGTCGTTGCGTTCGTAAAAGCGGATATATTCGCGGCTGGTTTGGACGTGCAGGCTGTCGGAAAGAGCTTGCATGGCGTGCTGCCATTTTTCGTCTTCGATTTTGAGGGTACGCAACTCCAATACGCGTTTGACATTGATTTTGCCTTCGGCATTGACGTTAAACGCCTTCTGTACAATCGCTTTCAGATTCACGTTCGCGTCTTTGGTGTAGTCGTCGAGACACTCGTCAATCAAAGCTTTAGCGGCTTGGATGCGCTCGTCGAACTGCAGCACGTCATGATTGGCAATTAGAATTCTGTATTTGCCGTCAAAGCTGTGCAGAGTAGTATTGCCTTTGACACTGCGCTTCACACCATACTGTTCCACACTCATATCGATAAAGGCGTTAGCTTCAGCCATTGCTTCACGTTTGAGTGTTGCCAGCTCTGTCTTCACAGGCAGCACTTTGGCAACCAACTCACGCACCAAATCGTCGCGTAAAAGGTCGATTTCCTTGATGGCGGATACTGGCACCAGCGCACCGCGCGCGTCCTTGCGGTATTGACTCATGTCCAAATCGTTCATAGCCTTTCCTTTCTCATTCATCCCATTACTCATAATGCTTCCTACGTCCTTCCAATTCCATTGATATTTGCTTTAATAAATCGTCATCAAATCCGTTGTTGGCGGCAAATTTTTCAAACTCTTCCCAGTATTCCGTCAGAAATTCGTTTATTAAGTCGGATTCCTGATTGTCAAAAAACGTACTCATTTGGCTATTTATTTCCCTTCTGCCTTGCGGCATTAATCCTTTTACACTCATCCACCGACCGGTGGCGTGGCCCGTGTATCCAATCCCTGTTCATGCAAGGAGAGCTTTCCAGCAGGCTGAGTGTCTGTTTGAGTTTGGCGGCCTGCGCCTTGCCGTATTCGGTCGGACGGTGCTTCTTTTCCAATTTCGGCACCATCCTGATTTCGGGCGGCGGCAGGTGTTTGATAAGGTCGGCAGGGTTTGGCCACTCTGACGAGGATGCCGCGATAGCCCTAAAGGCTGCCTGTATCCTGATTCCGTCCTGTTCCGGTTGCCACGACCGGCCGCTCAGTATGCCCAACCAAAGTTCGGCGACTGCCGTCAAATCCGCCGAGGCAGGGCGGCCTTTGAGGTTTAGGGCGGCGAGCATCATAAAACCCTGCGCGATTACTTTTTTGAGCCAGTTATTCTTCGCCTCCATTTGACCACTCCATCAAACCGCCCAACCCGCTCCTCAATTTGGTGCTTGCCACCTCTCCCGCGGGAGAGGGTTGGGGAGAGGGCAAAACCGCCGTTCCCGCCGTCTTTTCAGGCGACCAAAACGTAATGTTTTCCAATAAATAACCGTGGCTGGTCAGCGGCGGTGTCAGCTTTCCCGCATCCCGTGCTTCAAGGCATCGTGTTGCCGCCCAAATCCAAGCCTCGCGCGGGGCCGGGTACGTTTTTCGGTTACGGACAATCTTGCCGTCCCGTATCATCGGCGCAATCTCGCCGACAAGCTTTGAAACCCGGTTAAAACTTAAATCCTTTTCTGCGGGGCGAAAAAGCGTCAGATACCGCAATACCGCCTTAAAAAGGTCGTCTGAAATGCCGGTCAGGGCAATCAGGGCTTCGCGGGCATCGTCATGGGCGATTAATACATCCAAGCTCATCACCGCACCGCAGGTAGGGCAGCGTACTTTCATGTTCTCGCCTCCATCAGACTTTTAAGGCTGCAGTAAACCAAGTCGGAAAAATCAATAGCTGCATCACATGCCCGATCACCATCTTCTACATCCACCGGAGGGTAATAAAACAACCCGTTTTTCCAAGATGTATTTGCGGCGACAACCGCATAAACTTCTTCAAGCGTACAGCCCTCATTCAGCTCTTTACTCAGGTAATCTGTATCGCCTTCTTGGTTACCCAAAGCAGCATCCTGAGTAATCTTGATAATGCCGTCGCGGGCGATATTTAGATAAATTGTCATCGCGCCGCCTCCAAATCCTTACGGCTCAAGCACCGCAATGCCGTCTGAACCACATCCTCAACTTCATCCGATAGTTGAGACGACACATACATCATCACAAACTGACCCGATACCGTTGTCAGCTCGGCGGCAAGATGACCGCCTTTCTCCCGCCAAACTGATACTTTTATTTTGCTGTAATCCCTGTTCATTTTTCTGCTCCCGCGGGTTCCAAAACCACGCCTGTTATTTTGTCTGTCTCGCTCATTCCGCCATAAACTGCTTCCCAGTTTTTATCAGCTTCCAGAGCATCCCTTTGTTCTGCCGTTGCCGCGACCGGCTGGCAGGAGGCCAACATGACGGTTAATATCCATAAACCCCTCATTTGTACTGCCCCCTGTCATAGACGTTGATCTGCATAGGCTGTTTTTGGCGGCAAGGTTCGGTCAGCATTGCCTGTATGGCCACGACGATGGACAGCAGCACAATTACAATGGCAAATTCGATTTCATCTTTTTTCATGATTTCCCCTTTATTTTTCAGACTCTTCCGATTCGTTGATTCCGGCCAGAACGGCTAACTCCACTATGTCCTGCCAAGTCAATACAAACCGCTTCCCAGTAGCTTTACTGACGACCATCGGCTCACATCCCACAGAGATTTCCATCGTGTATTCCATGCTGCCGACTTTCCCGGTAGCTACCTGTTTTCTAAGTGGGAGCAGCAAGTGATTGGGGTCAATAAATTTTCCGAATTTGTTATCCATCTCACACCCCCCGTACCACATCGCCGTCAACCATCTCAAAACCAAGCTCCGCCGCCTGATTCATCGCTGCCGCCACCAAGTTGTTGACCGCCAGCGGATAGAGTAGGCTGTTGGTTTCTAATCCCTTGCTCGTGCGGCTTTTGACTGTCAGACGCTCGGCAACTGCATCAATCGCACTCTGGTCTAAAATCTTTGCCATATCCGCATTGACGCGGTCAAATTTGTGCTTGAGATAGCCTTCGAGCTTGCCGTCGGTCAGCGGCAAGAGCGTAACCACTTCGCAGCGTTGCACCACCTCGCGCACCGCAGGATTGTTTTCGCTAAGTTTTTGTGCCAACTCCGTCTGACCGATTAAGACAATCCCGAGCAGGCGTTCAAACCCGTTTTTTAGCTCAAAAAAGCGTTTCAGGTGTTTCAGGGTTGGCAGCGGCAGGCCGTGCGCCTCTTCGATCAAGAGCAAGTGTTTGTTGCCTGCTTTCGCGCTTTCCGACAAAGCGCGGTGGATTTGGCGGAAACGTGCTTCCGGACTGCGTTTAGGGCTGGTTCCCGGCGATACTGCCTCCAAAATGGCCTCGGCAATATGTACTGCCTTAAGCGTTTTGCCTTTTTGGTCGTTGTCCTCCATTGCCAAGACATAAGGCTCGATCAGGATGATTTGTCGGCCTTCGCGGTTGATACGGTCTTGCAGGTCTTCTCGCAGTGTGGATTTACCCGCGCCGCTTTCACCGACCACCGCCACAAAACCGCCGTGGCAGGCCGTCTGAAACATTGCCTCGCGCACATAGCGCACATCCGGCGTCATATACACATCGTCCGCAGACTGGATTTCGTCGTTAAACGGATCGCGGAATAGGCTAAAATGTTGTTTTGCCGCTTGGTTTAAAGTTGCTTTTCGTAGTAACATCTCATTGTCCTTGTCTTCGTAAGTTGCTTGGGCAGGTGCGGCTTCCGGCTCGTTTCTCAGGCTCGCTGGGATTTCCGCACCATTCGTTTCAAAAAATTGTTTCAATTTCCTTCGCAGCTCGGCTGCGTTTTTTTTCGGCCATTGCCCGTGATTGACTACCGCCACCAGCATCGGCTTGCTGCATCCGATTTCGGCTGCCGCGGCGGCATAGGATTTGCCGATTTGCTTAAAGGTCTGTTTCATGCTTTCCCTTTTTTTCAAATGCGACGACGTCGTCGCATTTGCCTAACCGGTTTTATGCAGTTTCAGACGACCCATCGTCTTGAGCCTGTCGTAAACCTCGTCCAATTTGCTCTCGACCACGCCTTCCGGGTAGTGTTTGAGGATGACCGCCATCGCCTGTTTCCAGTCGCCGCCGTCTGCCTCGACGCGGGGTTTTAAGCGTTTGGCGATTTCGACCTTGCTCAATACCTGCTCAGAGACTTCCATCCGGTTGTACGCCATCTGCTGTCCCTGTTTGGGCATAAAGAGCGTATTTCGCGCGGCGAGCGTATCTTCCTGATGTTTGTACGGGTCGATTTCGCCGCCGAATGGGACTGCTTTGTCTTTGCGTTTGGCGGCTGCCGCCTCCAGCGTTTCCGCACCCATCGCCAGCTTGTCCAGCTCTTTTCGATGATGCTGCGCGTCCGTATCGGCAGGGGCTTTGTATTCCGCCCCGATGACCGCGGCGTCAGCCCTGAAGCCCATCTCGTCAAAAACTACTTCGGGTACGGATACCCAAACCTCGTTACCCTCCGCGTCATAAGTGGCGACCCGCGCCCCGTTTACCTCCCAAGGGTTCTTACCGACCAAAACCTTCTGACCGACCAAAATCCCCTTGATGCCTTTCACGCTATATACCCGTCCGCCGAAGCGGATTTCCAAATCCGCCGAGACTTTCGCCTCTTTCGGCGCGCTGATGGCAAGCTCTCGGCAATAATCTGCAGGCGGCGGCAGGATGAGCTGCTCGGGTTTGATTTTGTTCCACGCCTGATAGCGGGTCATGCCGTGGCGGCTGTGCTTTTGCGTACCGTTGTAGTAACGCATCCACCGTTCCGATAAAGCATTGAGCTGGTCGATGTCGTGCACCTCGGTAAAGCGCAACCCGCTCTCAAATGCCGTTTCGACAATATCGTTAGCTTTTTCTACTTGCCCTTTGGCACGCGGATTGCCCGGCTTGTTGATTTGCACATGCACATCCAACGACTTGCACAAATTTTTAAACGCTGCCGAAGTATTCGCGCTGCCCGGGTCAAGCATGACCATGCGCGGTACGCCGCGAAACGGGTCTTTTAACGGGTCTGCCTTTTGCTGCATCATGTAGATGAAAAAGTCGCAGAGGTTCGCGCTGGTCTCGCCGCCGAAGTAATAACGCACCGCAATCGTGCCGGAGGCATGGTCTGTCCCCGTGTACCGCCAGACGCGGTCGTTTTCGATTTTGACGACGTTTTTCGGCTTGTTTTTATAAAACTCCTCTTCCTTCATCACCCGCAGCCCCGTATCCTTACCCTGACGTGGTAGGTAATACAAAACGCACAAACTCGGGTCGATTTGCCAACAATGGTTCGGATGTTCTGATTTCATCCGACTGACCGGGTCGGGTTGGAGCAGTTGGTCGGGATGCAGCTTGTACTCTCGTAAAGCTCGGGTAATAGTGTTTTCAGAAAGGGGGATGACTTCCCCGGTTTCCTCATCAATCCGCGCCGCCTCGATTTTTCCGTTGGCGCGCAGCATTTCCACCGCCTGCCGCACTGACATCAACCGCTTGCCGTTGCGCCTCATCGCCTCCACCAAAACCGCCGAAATCAATTTGGCTTCTTCTGGTTTCAGTTCCGTCTTGCCCGCATCGCTGCGCCGTTTGCGCGTCGGCTTGACGCTGACCGCCTCCAGCTTGCGGTATAGCGTGGCAAGGCTGATGCCCAATTCCTGCGCCTGCTGCTTAAGATATGCAGAGCGTGCGCCGCGTCCCATTGCTTCCGCCTGATTCTCGACTGCCTTAAGACGCTCAATCATTGCCGGATTCATCGCCTTCTCCCGTTTCACCGCCCAACCATTCCGGCACATTGTCTGTCGGTGCTTCGGTCGGAAGGGCATAGCTTTCGCGCAGTTGCTCGCAGTCCAAAATAATTTGATTGAGCGTACCGACCATCTTCGCGCGGTGGTCAAATCCATGCGCCTCGCCGTGAGCCGCCATCTGTTCAAACATCTCGCGCAATCGGCTGATTTGCGAGCGGATACCGACTTCCAAGCTGCCAAGCTGCATCGTCAGCTCGATGCCCACATCCGCAGGTTTAGGCTCTTTGACACCCGTCTGCTTTTTCGACAGCTTTTCTGCCAGCTCATCGACCTTTTTATTTTTATCGGCAATTACCTTATCTTTCGCTTCCGCCGTTTCGCGGCTTTCGCGCAGGGCGACGCGCAGCTCCTTGACCGTCATACGGTCAACATCGTCAAAAGTGTTGCCGTTGACCTCACCGCCTTCGGCAAGCTCCAACAAAGTGTCGTCGTCTTCGACCAACAGCTCGAGCAGTTTGGATTTGCCCAACGTCATCAGCTTAGGCTGCACTTGTTTCATTTTCGGGTCGATAAATCGGAGGGTGGCATTCATCAATCTTTGAGATTCCCGCCGTCCGAGGCCGAATTCTTTTTCAGCGATTTCGGCAAAACGCCCATGCGGCGTATGCTCTTTGATGATGATCAGCGCGCGCCCCAGCTCAAACATCCCTTCCATTGTTTGGCGTACCGCGAATCGTCCTCGCTCAATCCATACCGTCTCGTTGTAGGCCTCGCCGTTCGAAAACTTGTCCATAACCTCCATGCTGTGGATAGCCAGTTCGTTTGCCGTTGCGCCGACCGTATGTCCTAAAATTTCTGTTGCCATTTCTTTTGCTCCTCAAATGCGACGACGTCGTCGCATTTAGTAAATTCGGTTTTCCAATTCTTGCAAGCGCGCATTTAACCGCTCTTGCTGTTTTCTAAATCGCTCTGCAATTTGCAGGGTTTTGATGCCGTAGGCGTAGTTTCCGTTATCCAACTTGACCACCAACCCAGAAGCAATCAAATCATCGAGATCCCTACTGATTTGTGTTGGTGTCATCCCCAGCCCAACCGATAAATCTTTATTACTCAGACCGATAATCGGATGCTCGTCAAGCGCGATAAAGACCCTCAATAGTCGCTGTACCCTTTTACTTTCTGCCATCCGCATCCTCCTTATTTCAGTCCCAGTTTCTTGGCAATTTCGTGCCCCTTGCCGTAGTTGCCTTTACGCTGTCCGCCGACCACCAGATACACATCGCGCGGCTTAAAGCCGTTCTCTCTTGCCCACTGCGCCAGCGTTTGGCCGTTTTGGGCAAAATTTTCTTTTAATTTTTCGATAGTTATAGCCATAGATAGCCCTTTCTCATTGTGATAAAATAGTGAACTGTTTATGTACTAGAAATTAACTAGTGCATTACTGATGCGTGAATTATGAGAAAATTTTTTCTCTTTTTCAAGGATTAAATGTGGAAAATTATTATCTTTTTGGTAACCGATTGAAAGAAGAAAGAAAAAAATTGGGACTAAACCAAGCTGAAATAGCTAAAAAATGTGGTGTTTCTCGTGAAATGTGGGGAAAGTGGGAGCGAGGTGAGAATAAACCTTCAAGTGAAAAACTTTTCTCTTTTGAGCAGATTGGCATAGACGTTCAATACGTCATGCACGGCAGGCGCGGCGAAACAGTCGCCTTGCCGCCTGACTCCTTGAGTCCCGAAGAAAAAGAACTGCTTGCCCTGTTCCGCGAAACGGCAGCAGCCGACCGCGAAATGATTCTGATGGTTGCGCGCAGGGCAGAGAAAAAAGCCGCATTTTCGGCTGAAAAGCCGAGAGTAAAAAACAATACTCATATTGGGAAAGTTGGTCAAATAGTACAGGCAGACAACATAGAAACTGTTAAAGGCGGGAATTTCAAATTTTAAGGAGATAATATGAAAATCGGGAAAGTCGGTCAGTTGATACAGACAGAAAATATCGGGACGATAATATACGGGCAGCATGGCGTTCATACCGAGCAAGAGCTTCGGTTGCGCTTGAAGGAGTGTGCCGAGGATTATAAAAGCCTTCGATACCGGCAATTTTTCAATATTCCCAATATTGCTTCTATCTTATTTATTTTGTTGCTGTCTTTTTTAGTATTTGAATGGTATCGGGAATGGGAGATGCAACCTTTTGGGAGCGGTAATGTAAAAGAGCATTGGACGAATTTTGTGGTTTTGATGATGGCGAATATGGCCTGTTTGTATTGGAAACAGCAAAAAGCTCAAAAAATCAAAAGGCAAAAACAAGAAATTTTAGAAGACTGGCATTACTATAATGACTTGTTGAGAAGAGGCATCTATAGGGACTGACAGACGATGGAACAGATTCTTTCCTTACTTCAACCTAACCAACGCTATACCCCATCCGTCAAAATCCATGGTGAAGATATTGCCGAGTTGAACCGTCAGGCAACCACATACAAAGACAAAAAAAATTGGGATTCCGCACTCTCCTGCCTGTATCGGGCGCGTGAAGTCGCCTTACGACAGTCCGAAGCACAAACCGTTGCTCAACTCCTACGTCTGCCTTTATTTCTCCAGCAGGCAGGCTATTTTGAGGGGCCAAATATGAGTTGGTATATCTGATTGAAAATATGACAGCTTTTATCAAACTCGAAACCAAAGGGTTTGACTGTATGAAATTTCAGACGGCCTTTTATAAAGAAATTTATCTTGAAGCCATCTGCAATAAAGCCGCATTGATTTTCAAAAGGGAAAAAAACAAAGAGACTTCCGCCTTATTTAAGAAAATGGCAGCGGGGCATACGGAAAAAAGGATTGCGGCATTTGACGCACTCAAAGCCGCACAAAAAGAGGCGTTGAGAAAACGCTGTTTTTAAAACTTCAATAAAAGGAAACATGATGGCTGAATTAACGCCCCTGCTTGCTTGGACTTTTACCGAAGAATGTCCGATTCCTGCCGATGTCGGCGAGCTGTTGGTCGCAGGAGAACAGCCCATTGCGGCGTATAAAACCATGCGCGATAGTGCCGTTTTTACCGACAAACGGTTGATTGTTCGTGATGCACAAGGCCTGCGCGGGAAAAAAGTGGAAATCTATTCGTTGCCTTATGCCAATATCAACATGTGGTCTAGTGAAAATGCTGCGGGCTTTTTGGATTTTTCAGCCGAATTGGAACTTTGGACCCGCGCCGGACACATCAAAATCAATCTGCTTAAAGGTATTGATGTCCGAAAATTGGACAAACTTATTGCCGATTGTGTTTTGAGGTAAACAATTCGATTAAAGACGGGTTTTAACCCCCTTTAAAAGCCCATTCAGACGACCTTTTCTAAAATCCCTGTATTGATTTCAACCTCAATACAGGGATTTTTCCATGTCAGACAAATTCAACCAATTCATCAACCGCGTCCTCTCTCACGAGGGCGGTTACGTCAACCATCCCAAAGACCCCGGCGGCGAAACCAACTGGGGCATCACCAAGCGTACCGCAATGGCAAACGGCTTTAACGGTTCCATGCGCGCCATGACCCGCGAACAGGCTATCGGCATTTATCAAAAGGCGTTTTGGGAGCGTTACCACGCAGACCAAATGCCCGAAGCGGTCGCTTTCCAATTTTTTGATGCCTGCGTCAACCACGGTTACGGCAATGCCGCCCGTATGCTCCAACGCGCCGCAGGCGTGCCGGACGACGGCATCATCGGCGAAATCAGTCTCAAAGCCATCAATTCCCTCCCCGAAAACGACCTTTTATTGCGGTTCAACGCCGAGCGTCTGGTCTTTTATACCAAGCTCGGTACGTTCACGTCTTTCGGTAAAGGTTGGGTCCGCCGCGTCGCGCAAAACCTGATCCACGCATCAGCGGACAACATTGATTAAAAAAGGAGCAATCATGTCAAAAAAGTCTTTACTCGCCCTAATGGCCGCCGTGATGTCTCCCAGTTTCAGCGTCGATCTGGGCATTCGTTCAGCTATACCTTCTCAGGGATGTCGGACGATGCCTCACCGTCCAAGCGGGGTAGCGGCAGCGAAACGCGCCGCGAAGAAAAACCGTCAAAAATGACCGGCTTTTTCCGATGGCTGGGCGGTTTAGTCTCCAATCCCGCAACCGGAAAAATCAGCCATACCAAATTATGGGCAAACGTTGCCGCCGCAGCGATGACCTATAAATTCTCGCTCTCGCCCGATGCCCCCGAATGGCTTTGGTGGGCATACGGAGCAATGGTCGGCGGCTACGCCTTAATCAAACGCGGCATTGCCACCGTACCGCAGTTGGCGGAAATCAAAAAATCCGAGAATCCGGAAGAATGGAGCGGCAATGATTGATTTTTTGTACAAAAACAAATCGGCATTGGCATGGCGTGCATTGATTGTTTTGGGCATCTGGCTAAGCGGTTATCACTATGCCGCCGACAAAGCCGATGCCAAGCAAACCGCCCTGATTACCGCCTACCAAAACTCATCAATGGCGGCAGCCAAACAATACGCCGACGAGCTTAAAAAAGCGCAGGCGGAAACGAAGCGTTGGCATGACTTCGCGCAGCATCAAAGCATCGAGCTGGCATCCGCCCTGAGCGAACTGGATAAAAATAAAAACACTTTACAGGAGCAAACGCATGACGCGATTAAAAAAGACGGCAATGGTTTTAACGGTATCGGCTCTAACAGCCTGCACCTATACAACCGTGCCTTCGGATACCCCGATTAAAACCGTACCGACAGTGGATTTGCCGCCTGTATCTACCGGGCTGCTGGTCAAATACGAACGCCCTGAGCGTCCGACCGGCGGCTCACCCGAACAACTCTTAAACCATGCCGTACGTTACGGCGAATACTGCCAAAAATTGGAAGTCCAAGTCTCCGGGTGGCAGGACTGGTACACGAAAGGCCGTCTGAAAAATGACTGATTTTGCCGACCGCGCATCAGAGCGTGAAGCCATATTTTTGGAAGAGTCCCTGGCGAAACATCAAAACACACCGGAACGTGCCGACAGCCTGAGCCATTGCGAAGATTGCGGCAGCCCGATACCGGACGCAAGGCGAAAAGCAGTCAAAGGCTGCACCCGCTGCATCGTTTGCCAAGAATATTTCGAACACGGATGGCCTTAAAAATGGAAAAAACCTTTATACACATCGAATTTTGGCAGTTGGTCGGATTTCTTCTCTCCTTCCTCGGCATCTGTTTTACCTTCGGCAAAATGCTGCTGGCGCAATTCCGCGAGCAGCAGGACGAACGCCAAAAACAGCAAGAGCGCCTGCAAGGCAAAGTCGAAATCATGGAAAACAAACTGGCGGAATTCAACGCCGGACTGCCCCTGACCTATGTTTTGCGGGAAGACTACATCCGCAATCAGGTCGTCCTCGAAGCCAAGCTCGACAACGTCGCCGAAAAACTCACCGAAATATACAAAATGGAAAGCGTAAAGAAATGATTAGCCAAGAATTGATTGCCAAACAACGCCGCGAGGGGATGCGTTGGAACATCATCAACACCCTTAATAAAGCCCGCCCTCATACCACCAGCGAGGCCTTTCTGCTGGACATCATGAACGCGATTTACCCGCAGACCACCGCCACCGAACTGCGCCAGCAGCTCGACTACCTTGCCGACCGCAAAATGGTCGAGCTGAATAAAGCACCGCACGGCTTGTGGTTTGCCGACCTGACCAGTTTGGGTGTCGATATTGCCGAATACACAGTCGAGTGTCGCGCCGGTATCGCCCGCCCCGAAAAAGTGTGGAGCTGATATGGCAAAACGCAGCGTCATCGACCAACTCCCCGAAGCTGTACGCCACGAGTTCGAACGGAAACTCGTCGAAAACGGCTTCGCCGACTATCAGGCATTATCCGAATGGTTGCAGCAACAGGGATACGAAATCAGCCGCTCCGCCGCCCATCGGTACGGCCAAAAAGTACAGCGTCGGTTTGCCGCCATCAAAAACAGCACCGAAGCGGCACGCCTGATTGCCGAAGGTGCGGCAGACGAGGGGGATACCCGCTCCGAAGCCTTGATGGCGATGTTGCAGACAGAGTTGTTTGAGGCATTGGTGCAGATTGGTGAGATGCCCGAAGACGAGTTAAACGCGCTTGACCGCTTCGGTATTATGAGCGAGGGCGCGCGCAAAATCAGCGGGCTGATTACCGCCGGTACGCGCCTGAAGGAATATCAGGCAAAAGTTAAAGCCAAAGTCGAAGCCGCCGCCGAAAACGTGGCCAAGCAGGCAAAAAAAGGCGGGCTGTCCGACGCGGCTGCCGAAGCCATCCGCAAACAGATTTTAGGTATCGCATCATGACGACCAAAACCGAAGACCGAACGCCATCGGCATTGCTGCCTTACCAGCAGCGTTGGTGCGCCGATAACTCTCCCGTCAAACTCTGCGAAAAATCCCGACGCATCGGTCTGAGCTGGGGCGAGGCTGCCGATACCGCCTTACTTGCCGCCTCATCGGGCGGCATGGACGCATGGTACATAGGCTACAACAAAGACATGGCTTTGGAGTTTATCCGCGATTGTGCTAACTGGGCGAAATTCTACGGCTTGGCGGCTGGCGAAATCGAAGAAACCGAAGAAGTGTTTGTTGAAGGAGACGACAAAAAATCCGTCCTCGCCTTCGTCATCCGTTTCGCGTCCGGCTGGCGCGTTACCGCCTTATCCAGCCGCCCCTCAAACCTTCGCGGTAAGCAGGGGCGCGTCATCATTGACGAGGCGGCGTTCCACGAGCAGCTCGGCGAGCTGCTCAAAGCGGCAATGGCATTGCTGATGTGGGGCGGTCAGGTACACATCATCTCTACCCATGACGGTGTGGACAATCCGTTCAACGAGCTGATTACCGACATCCGTGCGGGCAAAAAGCCGTACTCCATCCACCGCATTACTTTCGACGAGGCCGTTTCAGACGGCCTCTACCGCCGCATCTGCCTGCGTTTGGGTAAAGAGTGGATGAAAGAGGGAGAGGAGGCATGGTGCAAAGAGATTCGTGATTTCTACGGCGACGATGCATCCGAAGAGTTGGACTGCATCCCTAAAAACGGCGGCGGCAAATGGCTCAACCGAGCCTTGATTGAGAGCCGTATGAGTCCTTATACGCCGGTTATCAGATACGACCAAAGCGATGAGTTCGGCCTCTTGCCCGAGCCGCGCCGCGCTGCCGAAGTGGCGGACTGGATAGCCGACACCCTGCAACCGCTGCTCGATGGTTTGGATAAAACCCGGATTTCCTTTGTGGGTGAAGACTTTGCCCGCAGCGGAGACCGTACCGTCATCGTCCCTTTGTTGCAGCAGACTAATTTAAGCCTTAAGTCGCCGTTCGTGTTGGAGTTGGGCAATATGCCGTTTGCCCAACAAGAGCAAATCATGAAACACCTGTTGCACGGCTTACCCAATCTGCGCGGAGCGGCATTGGACGCGCGCGGCAACGGTCAATCAATCGCCGAAGCCATGCGCGACGAATTTGGCGCGGAGGTATGCGAGTCGGTCATGCTCTCGGAAAACTGGTACCGCACCCATACAGCTCCGTTCAAAGCCGCACTCGAAGACGGCACGTTGGACGCAATCCCCAAAGACGAAGACATCCTGACCGACCTGCGCGCCTTCGAGCTGGTCAGAGGCGTGCCGCGCATCCCCGATGTACGCACCAAAGGTCAAGACGGCAAAAAACGCCACGGCGACGCGGCGATTGCCTTTGTTCTTGCCCATTACGCCAGCCGCGAGCTGAATACCGGACCGATACGCGTAGCCAGCCGCCGAATCCGCCGAAAAAGCGCATTAACCAAAGGTTATTAAGGTATTTAAAGAGTACATATCATGCCCAAACCCCACCTCAAACTCAAAACCAGTCAAGGCATCATGACCTTCAAGCCGCAGGATTTATCTGCACATCTCGCCGTTTCCCGCCCGTTTTTCAGCGGTTTTGACGGCTGGCTGCCTAATCCCGACCCTGTTTTGCGCAAAATGGGCAGGCAAATCTCCGTTTACCGCGAGCTGATGCGCGACCCATTAGTCGGCTCGCTGGTGCGCCGCCGAAAAGCAGCTGTTGCCCGCCTAGAATGGCGGCTTGAGGGCGACGACACCCCTAAAAATGTCCGGGATTTTATTGATAGCTGGCTGGCTGAAACCGATGTTTACCGCCTGATTAAAGACGTTTTAAACGCCGTTTTTTACGGCTACCAGCCCATCGAGCTGATTTGGCGTACCGATTCTGCATGGCTGCCTGACAAAATCATCGCCAAGCCGCAAGAGTGGTTCGCCTTCAACGACGACGGCGAGTTGCGTTACATCCAAAACGGGTTGACCGATACCGTTCCTCCGCCTTATAAGTTTCTTTGCCCGACACATGAGGCAGATTATCTAAACCCATACGGCTTAGGCGATTTGGGCTTGGTTTTTTGGCTGGTCACCTTCAAACGCGGCGGCCTTAAATTTTGGATGCAGTTCACCGAGAAATACGGTGCGCCTTGGCTGATTGGTAAAGAGCCGCGTTCCAATACCCCGCAGGATACCGACAAGCTGCTAGACGCGCTCGAAGCTCTAATCGGCAACAGCGTCGGCACCATCCCCAACGATTCCAGTGTCGAAATCCACGAGGCAAGCGGCAAGGCATCATCTATTGATGCCTACGACAAGCTCATCCGTTATTGCCGCTCCGAAATCAGCATTGCGCTGCTCGGACAAGACCAAACCACCGAAAAAGACAGTACCCACGCCAGCGCGACCGCTGGTTTGGAGGTAACGGACGACATCCGTGACGGCGATACCCGTATTGTTGAGACGGCATTAAATCAGTTGATAAAGTGGGTGGTGGAGATTAATTTCGGAGACGTATCTGCGCCGAAATTCGTGCTGTTTGAAAACGAGGAGAGCGGCACAAAAGAGCGGGCCGAAAGAGATAAGATGATGGTGGATGCCGGTGCCAAGTTCACCAACCAATACTGGCAGCGCACATACGGCCTTGAGGACGGCGACTTGGCGGACGAAGTCCAACCAACCCAAGAGGGTAGATCTGCTGATTTTGCCGAGTTCGATTTGACGGATGCAGGTTTGGTCATCGACGGACTTGCACCCGATACAGGCATCCTGAATAAACAAGGCGAACGGCTGACTGCCGTTCTAGTGGCTGAATTAAGGCAGGGAGAAACCGCCGAGAACCTGCTTGACCGTCTGTCCGCCGCCTATCCGAATATGGACGATACGGCCTTACAAGACGAGTTGGCACGCCTGATTTTCCTTTCCGACTTGGTCGGCAGGATTGAAGTGGTACAGGAGCTTAAATCATGAACCCCCAAGATATTAAAGCCGTCTTCGGCATGACGCCGGAAGCCGCCGTCGCCTATCTAAAGCAAAAAGGCATTGCCGTATCTTGGGATTGGCAGGATATGTTGGACGACGCGCACGCCACTGCCTTTACGGTGGCCAAAACCGCCAAAATGGATGTACTCTCCGACATCTATTCCGCCGTCGTCGATGCCGCTGAACAAGGGCGGACACTGGAAGAATTCAGCCGCGAACTCGCCCCCGTCTTGCAACGCAAAGGCTGGTGGGGCAGGCAGGAAGTTAAAAATCCCGAAGGCGAAACCCAAAGCGTACAGCTCGGCAGCCCCCACCGCCTGAAAACCATTTATCTGACCAATATGCAGTCAGCCTACATGGCGGGTCGCTACGCCGAAATGATGGACTCCATCGATACGCACCCTTATTGGCAGTACGTCGCCATCAACGACAGCCGCACCCGCGAAACCCACCGTATGATGCACAACCGTGTCTATGCCGCAGACGACCCTGTTTGGGATACCTTATATCCACCGCTTGATTTCCGCTGTCGGTGCCGCGTCAAACCCCTGTCGCGCAGTGCGGGAGAAGGGCGCGTCCAACCCCGTCCGACGCTTGAAACCATTACCGTCGATATAGGTTCAAATCCCTATACCGGCGAGGAGCGTTACGCACAACGTACCGGCATCCGTATCAATAACAAATTTATCGCACCAAATGCAGGCTTCAATGCCAACCAAGGCAAATCCATGCTGTCCCGCATGGCGCAAATCGCCATAGACAAAGCGCAGGCAACCCATCCGGACATCGCCCGTATCGCCATCAAGACCATGATGGCTAACCGAAAATTCAAAAACGCCCTAACCCCCGAATCATTGGCATGGGTGCGTGAATTATTGAGGGGCTGACCATGCTTGAGATTAAATTAGATGCAGAGAGGCTCGACCACGGTTTAAGTACACTGCTCAAAAACGCCACCGATACCCGCACCATGATGCGGGGCATCGCCACCGAGCTGCTGTCCATGACCGAAGAAAACTTCGAATCCGAAGGTTGGGGCGGACAGCGGTGGAAACAAAGCCGTCGCGCCGCAGATGAAGGAGGCAAAACCCTGCAAAAAAGCGGGCAACTCGCCGCCAGCCTGACCACACAGGTTGGCAGCAACTATGCCCGCATCGGCAGCAACAAAAAATACGCCGCCATCCACCACCTCGGCGGCCAAGCGGGGCGCGGCCACAAAACCAACCTCCCCGCGCGCCCCTATCTCCCCATCAACGGCAACAACCAACCCCAACCAGACGCCGAACGCCGAATCCTAGACATCGCCATCGCTGCCCTCAAAAAAGGACTCTGACAACAAAAAACGGACGAGAAAAAACCGTCCGTTTTTTGTTTCACTATTTGCAACTCTTTTTCACTTTTTCCATCCCGCCTAATCCCCCATCATCCCACTTCTTCCCATTTATCTCATCATTCCTATATATTTATCTCATTGGGTTTCACCAATCTCCCTATTTAAGTTTGCTTATCAATAAAAACAGACAAAGCAGCCCAAGAATATTCAAAAAATATCTTTGAATTCAATATTTATATCAAACCTTCATTATAAAAATAATATAAACACCCCATTTATTAATTATATTAATGTCAACACTCTGATTTTGTGCTATATTGTGACGAAATAACCATTATTCAGAAATTGAGAAGAAAACTATGAAAACCGCCTCCGACTTCATCCGCGACGACATCAAATCCATGTCCGCCTACCGAATTGCCGACTTGCCCGAAGGCTTCATCAAGCTGGATGCGATGGAAAGTCCGTATCATCCGTTTGCCCGTTTTCCCGAGCTGTCAAACGAATGGCTGCGGCTGATTGCCCAAGCGCCGATTCAGCTTTATCCCAACCCCGCCGCCAGCGGGCTTCAGGAAACTTTAAGAAAAGCCTTCGATATTCCTGAAGCCGCCGCCATCGCTTTAGGAAACGGCTCGGATGAGTTAATCCAATTCTTGACCCTGCTCGTTGCCCAATCCGGCGCAACCATGCTCGCGGTTGAACCGAGTTTTGTAATGTATCGGCACAATGCCGAGCTGTACGGCATGAATTACGTCGGCGTGCCGCTCAATGAAGATTTCACGCTTGATTTGCCCGCCGTTTTATCCGCCATTGAAAAACATCAGCCCGCGTTGATTTTCATCGCCTATCCGAACAATCCGACAGGCGTATGCTTCCGCCGCGAAGAAGTCGAAGCCATTATCCGCGCGGCGCAGGGTATCGTCGTTGTCGATGAAGCATACGGCGCATTCAGCCGCGACAGTTTTCTGCCGCAGGCAGGCAGCGTTGAAAATCTGGTCGTGATGCGCACCATCAGCAAAATCGGTTTTGCCGGACTGCGCATCGGCTATGCGGCAGGAAGCCCCGCCGTACTGGGCGAGCTGGCGAAAATCCTGCCGCCCTACAATATGAACCAATTAAGCTTGGCGACCGCCAAATTCGCCCTGCAACACCACGACGCGATTCAGACGACCATCGATATTTTGAAAGCCGAACGCGAACGCGTTTTCAGCGAATTGTCCGCCATAGGTCGTCTGAAAGCCTTCCCCAGCGAAGCGAATTTCATTACCGTGCGTGTTCCCGATGCGGACGCATTGTTTAACACGCTTAAAGAAAACCGCATCCTGATTAAGAAACTCCACGGCACGCATCCGCTTTTGGCGCAATGCGTCCGCATTACCATCGGCAGTCCCGAGCAAAACGATGCCGTACTGGACATTATCCGCAAGCTTTATGCCTGATTTTTTAAAACCTCACAGAGAGTAAAATTATGACCATCACTCAACTCCACCTTGCCAATTTCCTGCAGCTTGTTGAAGAAGCAGGCTCGCTGACCAAACTTGCCCGCAAATGCGGTTACGACAACGCGGCATCCCTGTCCCAACTGAAACGCCGCCTTGAAGAGCAGGCAGAAGACGAAAAAGCGCGCGGCATCCGCCCCAGCCTTGCCGCCAAACTCGAAGCCGGCATGCACAAACGCAAAGGCTGGTTAAACCGCGACCACAGCAAAGATAAAGAAAAAGCCGCAGCCGCCGAAGCCGCCCGCCAAGAGCGTGCCGCCCAAGAAGCCGCAGCCGCTGCACCGGCATTCCATATGCCCGCAGAAGGCCGCGCAGTCAGCATCACCCGCAACACCAGCGAAACCCAAATCACCCTCAGCCTCAACCTCGACGGCACCGGACAATACCGCCTCGACACCGGCGTCCCCTTCCTTGAGCATATGCTTGCCCAAGTCGCCCGCCACGGCATGATCGACCTCGACATCACCTGCAAAGGCGATTTGCACATCGACGACCACCACACCGTCGAAGACATCGGTATCGTACTCGGACAAGCCCTGAAACAAGCCTTGGGCAGCAAAGCCGGTATCCGCCGTTACGGCCATGCCTACGTTCCGCTCGACGAAGCCTTGAGCCGCGTTGTCATCGACCTCTCCGGCCGTCCCGGACTCGTGTACAACATCGACTTCACCCGTGCCCTCATCGGACGTTTTGACGTTGACCTGTTTGAAGAATTCTTCCACGGCGTCGTCAACCACAGCATGATGACCCTGCACATCGACAACCTCAGCGGCAGCAACGCCCACCACCAAGCCGAAACCGTATTCAAAGCCTTCGGCCGCGCCCTGCGCATGGCGGCAGAATACGACCCGCGCATGGCAGGACAAACCCCGTCCACCAAAGGCACCTTGAGCGACGAATCCGTTGCCGTTGAAGTTACCGTTGAAGAAGAAGCGCAAAGCGAAGCGTAATCCGCTTTAAAAAAGGTCGTCTGAAAACCGGAAAATAGGTTTTCAGACGACCTTTGCGTTTGCAGCAGGCATTGTTCCAAACAGCAATCGGCAAAAACATCGCAAATGAAAGCAGAAAGCATCCGCTCCCGCCCTCTTTCCCGCATCGGCGCGAACCCATCTTAAATCGCAGACAACCCAAAATATAGTGGATTAAATTTAAATCAGGACAAGGCGCCGAAGCCGCAGACAGTACAGATAGTACGGCAAGGCGAGGTAACGCCGTACTGGTTTAAAGTTAATCCACTATAAAAATCCATAGTTCAAATCTCACCCACAAATTCCGTTCTTCAAAAGCATCTTGTCAAACCATGCACCCTGTTTCCCTATCATTACCCACAAACCCCTAAAAGGTCGTCTGAAAACAGGCATAACAAATTTTCAGACGACCTCCGATTTGTCAAACCCGCCCGATTTATGGGAAAATCGCACGATTGAATTTAACGAAGGGCGACACCGTGTTAGACAGAGAAGGCTATCGCCCCAATGTCGGTATCATCTTAATCAACAACCGCAACGAAGTCTTTTGGGGCAAGCGTGTGCGTGAACATTCGTGGCAGTTCCCGCAAGGCGGCATCAAGCCGGGCGAAAGCCCCGAAACCGCCATGTACCGCGAGCTGTACGAAGAAGTCGGGCTGTTGCCGCAACATATCAAAATCGTCGGCCGCACGCGCGACTGGCTGCGTTATGACGTGCCGAGCCACTGGGTACGCCGCGAATGGCGCGGTTCGTATCGCGGGCAGAAGCAGATTTGGTATCTTTTGCGGCTGGTCGGGCGCGACAGCGACATCAATCTGCGCGCCTGCCACCATCCCGAATTTGACGGCTGGCGTTGGCACCAATATTGGGCTCCCGTTGACGAAGTGATTGATTTTAAACGCGACGTTTACTTGGGTGCATTAAAAGAACTCTCCTCCCGCTTCCTGCGCGGCATGGAAAGCTACGAAGACTTTACCGCGCGCCTGCCTTTTGACAACCGATAAAATAACGAAACGCAACGCTTTCAGGTCGTCTGAAAGCGTTGTTCTTCCTTTCAGACGACCTCTTCCCCTATGACTAAAAACAACCAATACAGCGAATCCAGCATCACCGTCCTCAAAGGCTTGGAGCCGGTCAAAGAACGTCCCGGCATGTACACACGCACCGACAGCCCGACCCACATCTGCCAAGAAGTCATCGACAACGCGGCGGACGAGGCGTTGGGCGGTTTCGCCACTGAAATCGACGTGCGCATCCACGACGACGGTTCGCTTTCCGTGCGCGACAATGGGCGCGGCATTCCCGTCGGGCTGCACCCTATCGAAGGCGTGCCCGTGGTCGAACTCGTATTCACCCGTCTGCACGCGGGCGGTAAGTTCAATAAAAAAGACGGCGGCAGCGCGTATGCCTTTTCAGGCGGCCTGCACGGCGTGGGCGTATCCGTCACCAACGCCCTCTCCACCCGCCTTGAGGTCACCGTCAAACGCGAAGGCAAAATCCACCGCATCGTGTTTGCTGGCGGCGATGTGGTCGAACCGTTGGCGGAAGTGGGCAAATGCGCCGTCAAAGACAGCGGCACCGAAGTGCGCGTTTGGCCGGACGGCAAATATTTTGAAAGCCCGAATTACAGCATTCCCGAACTCGAACGCCTGCTGCGCGCCAAAGCCGTGCTACTGCCGGGCGTGCGCGTTTCCCTGACCCGCCCGGTCAAAGGCGAAGACGAAGCGCACACCCAAACCTGGCACTACCCCGACGGTCTGAAAAGCTATCTGACCGACCTGATTGCCGACGCGCAGGAAGCCGTGCCGCTGTTCTCCTGCGAAAACTACATTTCAGACGACCACAACGGCGATTTCAGCATCGGCGAAGGCGCCGCCTTTGCCCTGACTTGGCTGGAAGAAGGTTCGTGCGCCAACGAAAGCTACGTCAACCTCATCCCCACCCCGCTGGGCGGCACGCACGAAGCAGGTTTGAAACAAGCCGTGTTCAACGCCGTCAACAACTTCATCAACCTGCACAACCTTTTACCGCGCGGCGTGAAAGTGCAAAGCGACGACGTGTTCAGCAAAACCGCCTTCGTCCTCTCCGCCCGCGTCCTCGACCCGCAGTTCCAAGGTCAGACCAAAGACAAACTGACCAACCGCGACGCGCTGAAACTTGTCGCCGCCGTAGCGGGCGACCCTTTGGAATTGTGGCTGAACCAAAACGTGGACTTCGGTAAAAAAATCGCCGAACTCGCCATCCGTCAGGCACAGGCGCGGATGCGTTCAGTTAAAAAAATCGAAAAGAAAAAAGGCAGCGGCGTCGCCGTCCTGCCCGGCAAACTGACTGACTGCGAAAGCGAAGACATCCGCGAAAACGAACTCTTCCTCGTTGAAGGCGATTCCGCCGGCGGCTCCGCCAAACTCGCCCGCGACAAAGCCACCCAAGCCATCCTGCCCCTGCGCGGCAAAGTGCTCAACAGCTTCGAAGTCCACCCCGACCAGCTTTTCGGCAACGCCGAAATCCACGACATTTCCGTCGCCATCGGCGTCGATCCGCACGGCATCAACGACAATCCCGATTTAAGCGGCCTGCGCTACGGCAAAATCGCCATCTTGTCCGATGCCGACGTGGACGGCTCTCATATTCAAGTTTTGCTGCTGACCCTGTTCTACCGCCACTTCCCGAAACTGGTCGCCGACGGACACATCTACGTCGCCCAGCCGCCGCTGTTCCGCGTCGATGTCAACGCACAAGGCAAAAGCAAACCCGCCCGCAAATTCTACGCCCTCGACCAAAACGAACTCGACAGCATTTTGGAGCGGCTGCAAAAAGAAGGCGTCAAAGAAACTGCCTACTCCATCAGTCGTTTCAAAGGCTTAGGCGAGATGAATCCCGACCAGCTCAAAGACACCACCATGCACCCTGATACCCGCCGCCTGTTGCAGGTGCAAATCCCCGAAGGCGCGGATGACGAAACACGCGACATCTTCGTCAAACTGATGGGCAAAGGCGAAGCCGCCGCCCGCCGCGCATGGATGGAAAAAGAAGGCGATACGGCAGAATTGGATATTTGACGCCGTTGGTTTGAAAAGCAAAAAGGTCGTCTGAAAATTTCAGACGACCTTTGTTGCAAACAGCGGCGTTATGGTTGCCCGCCGTCGCAGATTTCCAGGCTGTCCACCCGGCTGCTCCGCTCTGCGCCGCAGTTTTGGTTGTGTACCAAAATACCTCCCATACTTACACAATAAGTGTGATAATCCTCGACCTCAATGTTATAAACCGTGGTGCGGTAAGGGTGGTAATGCCGTTGTCCGTCTTCATCCACATACAGCAGGTTCTCATCATTCGGCACGTCCAACCAATCCGTTGTTGGGTTATATAGTGATTCGGTAGTAAGTGTCATCTCATAGCTGTTGCCCCGATCCGACTGCTCCCAACCGTAGGCCAGGTTGGTCGGCTGTACCCAGGCTTGATCGGTATCGCGGTAGGCATACAGCGGGCGGTAATCCTCTACTACATAATAATCACGAACACCCAACACCACGTCTCCGCGCTCAAGCTGGTCGGCGCGCTTCCACACCGGTTGTTCGTACAGCCGCATTTCATAGGGCGTGTGCTTAAATGCCCACAGGGCTTCGTATCTCGCCCTTCCTTCATCCCCGGCAAACACGTCTTCACCGTCGTCGTAATCACAGCCCTTCCAATAGGCACCGAGCTTACCGAATTGGGGATGCTCAAGAATCAGGTTGGTAACCACGCCGTACACGCAGAACGGGTGGTTTGGGGTAGCTATTAAAATTCGACCTCCTCCACTTCTTTCAGGAAATTGAGAAAATTTCAGCATCACCACTTCCTTGTCCTCATAACGGAAGGTGTTCACCACCCGTTTGGGCACGGCCTCGCCGATGCCGTTTTCAGGACGTGACATCACCAAATCGCCTACCTTCAGTTCGTCTATCGGCGTCCAGCCTTCTTCCGTTTCCACCAAGGTGCCCTTCATAAAGCAGCCCATGCTGGAGGATAGGGCGTTTTCTGCGGCGTGTTGTCCATTCAATTTGTTCATATTGTTTCCCGAAATTGTGTTTTTAAAAGTTTCTGATTGGAAAAAATAGCTATGATAAATACCCCATTCATTGCCGCTCATTAGGTCGTCTGAAAATTTCAGACGACCTTTGTTGC
>NZ_KV838082.1:92104-100829 GCF_001838645.1 Neisseria sp. HMSC70E02
TGCAAACAGCGGCGTTATGGTTGCCCGCCGTCGCGGATTACCGGGCTGTCCACCCGGCTGCGCCGCTCTGTGCCGCAGTTCTGGTTGTGTACCAAGATACATTGATAACCGACGCAATAGGTGTGGTAATCCTCAACCTCAATGTTATAAACCGTGGTGCGGTAGCGGCGGTAATGCCGTTGTCCGTCCTCATCCACATACAGCAGGTTCTCGTCGTTCGGCACATCCGCCCAATCCAATGTCGGGCAATTCAGCGATTCGTCAGTTAGAACCATCTCATAGCTGTTGCCTAAATCCGACTCTTTCCAGCCATAGGCCAGATTGATCGGCTGCGCCCAAGCCTGATCGGTATCGCGGTAGACATACAGCGGGCGGTAATCCTCCACCACATAATACTTTTGACAACCCAACACCACGTCGCCCCGCTCGAGCTGGTCGGCGTGCTTCCACACCGGCTGTTCGTACAGCCGCATTTCGTAGGGGGTTTTTTCAAAGGCCGATAGAGCGTCGTATTTCTCCCAGCCGTCCGGCCCGTTGAACATATCGCTGCTGTCGTAATCGCAGCCCTTCCAATAAGCGCCGAGCTTGCCAAACTCCGGATGCTCAAGAATCAGGTTGGTGATGACGCCATACACGCAGAACGGGTGATTGGGAGTAGCAACCAATTCCCCTCCCCCCTATTTCTTTTGGGGAATTGGGAAAATCTTAACATCACCACTTCTTTGTCTTCATAACGGAAGGTGTTCACCACCCGCTTGGGCACCGCCTCGCCGATGCCGTTTTCCGGCCGCGACATCACCAAATCGCCCACCTTCAGTTCGTCTATCGGCGTCCAGCCTTCTTCCGTTTCTACCAAAGTGCCCTTTATAAAGCAGCCCATGCCGGAGGATAGGGCGTTTTCTACGGCGTGTTGTCCATTCAATTTGTTCATATTGTTTCCCGAAATTGTGTTTTTAAAAAGTTTCTGATTAAAGGAGATGGCTATATAGACACCTCGTATCACTTGTAAGGTCGTCTGAAAACGGATTTGGGTTTTCAGACGACCTTTTTACATTATGCCGCCAAACATAGTTAAAAAATCATGCAGTAATCTTCAAAAATCTGATAGAAGGTATTTCCATATTATTCCCTCAGCAATTGCTCAATATGCATATTTTAAATGAGAAAATATATTTATGGCTGACAAAGACCGTTTTCTTGATAATAATATTGACCCTGACTCAGAATGAATCGAAAGCATAAAAGGTCGTCTGAACGCCAATCGTTTCAAACCATCATCTAAGGACATTCATAAATGGTACGCCTTGCCTCATCCCTATTATTGCTCATCACCGGCCTTTCACTTACTGCCTGCGGCTCTAGCATTGATTACGACCGCCAAGGATTGGAGCGCAGCCAACAAATGTGGCAGCAGCGCTTGGACAGCCTTCCAATCGGCGCAACTGAAGCGCAACTGCGCGACTGGCAAAACAAATACGGATTAAAACTGGCGTTTCAAGAACCTGACCATTATTACAGTTCCAACCTGCCCGAAGGCCATTTCCCCGTAAAAAAACATTGGTCCAAATTCAGCCCTTGCGATGCTTTTTTCTTATCTTTGACCATCCAAACCAATGAGCAAAAGCAAGTGGTTAAAAAAGAACTGAAAGCCTTGGGCAGCTGCATATAAACTGTCTATGATTCAGTTCGTCTGAAAACCAAAATCCGTTTTTCAGACAACCCGGACTTCGGATTTAAACTTTATCCATCATCAACATAAACCAACGCTCATCAATAAAGACTACAACATGAATTATCGCGAAATTATTAACGAACTAAATGAAAACCTACATGCATTTCCCGAAGCTGAAACCGTGTTTTCCGAAAAACAGCCATGGTTGAAAGAACATTTTCTGCCTTGTATCAGTATCGACTTAGTGGAAATCAATCCCGAATGGAAAGGCATAACGCTGCATTTGATCAATCCGCAGGAACCGGGCGACGGCTTAATCGGCGAGCTGACGCAGTTCGCCCATAATGAATTTATCGGAATTAACTGGCTTTCATTCCGCTTGACTGAAGACAACCGTTACGAATTTTTGGGTGACGAGCGTTATTTTCTCCGCGGTCCGGCCAACAAACATTTGCTGACCGATCCGTATTTGGAAAAATATTTTGCCGAAAACCTGAAAAACTATGCCGAACATAAAAAAGCATTTCAGGAAAAAACAGGGTATTACGGTGGAGAGCCCTATTACAGCGAGTATGACGGATTATTTCTGAACAGCTTGGGTGGAGAACGCATTGAAAGCAGCAACTGGTCAACCTCAGACGACATCCCGTCTGCTTACAAAATGACGCAAGACGAAGACGGGAACGTCACCATTACCCACAATGGCAATCGTTTTTACCATATCGCCTCAGCTTGCGGCTATTCCTATTCCCATGGCGCAGACAATATTGTCATGCTGTACGAGCCGATCAGCAGACTTGTTCTATTTACTTACGATTGGACATAAACCATGAGCGAATTAAACGACCAACCCTACGACACCATTTGCCGGCTTTGCGAACAAGGCGACACGTTGGCGGAAGACGGGCAATACGCCGAAGCACTCGACCTCTATTGGCAGGCATGAGATTTGTTGCCCGAACCGAAAACCGACTGGGAAGCGGCAACATGGATTCTGGCAGCCATCGGCGATGCGGATTTCTTGAGCGGCGATTTTACCGCCGCGCACGAGCATTTAAGCCACGCCATGTATTGCCCGGACGCAATCGGCAACCCGTTTTTGCATTTGCGTTTAGGACAGGCGCAGTTTGAATTGGGCAATATGGAACGCGCCGCTGACGAGCTGATGCGCGCCTACATGGGTTTGGACGGCGAAGCGTGGCTGGACGAAGACCCAAAATATCTGGATTTTTTAGCCACCGTGGCAGAAGGCATTGAAAACCATAGCCGAAAAAACCACTAGTGCAATATAGGCTGCGCCCTGTTTTTCAGACGACCCAGACTTCAAACCAGCTATAAAAGATCGTCTGAAAACCAGCCCCACCTAAAACTCAAAAGGAATCCATCATGTACACCTGCACTTCCTGCGGCGAAAAACATGAAGACATGCCTGCGCTCTGTTTTGCCACTCCCGATCCCTATAACCAACTCAGTGAAGAAGAACGCATTGCTTATCAAGCGGAATGTGATTCTGATTTCTGTATCATCCGCTATCCCGACCAAACCGACCGTTTTATCCGCGCGGTGTTGCTTATTCCGATTATCGGGCATGAGGAAACGCTGGAATACGGCGTGTGGGTATCCGTCAGTGAAAAGAGTTTTAACGACTATCAAAGCGACTTTCACGACAATCCGGAAAACGTCGTTTATTTCGGCAGGATATGCAACCGGCTGCCCCCTTACGAATCCGACACCTTCGGCCTGCACTGCAATGTCGTTACCCAGTCCGACAACCGGCGTCCCCTGCTGCAACTGCATCAAGGCAGCGAACATCCGCTGGTGCGCGACTTTTATCAAGGCATAGAATATGCCGAAGCGCATGCAAGGATAGAGGCGGCATTCGGTGCAGACTATTAAGGACCGAATGGCAAACCGCCCTCTATTGAACGAAACCATGTCCGACGGCTCCCGCCTGTTCCTGCAACTGCCGCAAACCTGCCCGCCGTCGAGCCTGTTGCGGCAAATTGTCCGCTTAGGCGGAATCCTTACCGCCTTCGTTTATGATGAAATAACAGGCGAAACGTGGATAGATTTCTGCTACAAGGGCTGGAAGTTCAGTATTCACAATCCATATAGTGAATATTGTTTTTTTGCCGAAAACAGCGAATGCCCCGAAGCTATATTGCAATCTATGATTCAGGTCGTCTGAAATCCAAAGTCCGGTTTTCAGACGACCTCAAATAAGGATCAACATGAAATACAAAGACCTACGCGACTTCATCGCCATGCTTGAGCAGCAAGGCAAACTCAAACGCGTCGCGCATCCCGTTTCCCCGCATTTGGAAATGACCGAAATTGCTGACCGCGTGCTGCGTGCCGAAGGGCCGGCGTTGCTGTTTGAACACCCAATTAAGCCCGACGGTACGCGCTACGATTATCCCGTATTGGCAAACCTGTTCGGCACGCCCGAACGCGTGGCGATGGGCATGGGCGCGGACAGCGTGTCCAAGCTGCGCGAAATCGGGCAGACGCTGGCGTATTTAAAAGAACCCGAACCGCCCAAAGGCATCAAAGACGCGTTTTCCAAACTACCGCTGTTGAAAGACATTTGGAGCATGGCGCCAAACGTGGTGAAAAATGCGCCGTGTCAGGAAATCGTGCGGGAAGGTGAAGACGTTGATTTGTATAAACTTCCGATTCAACATTGCTGGCCGGAAGACGTTGCGCCGCTGGTAACATGGGGCTTGACCGTCACGCGCGGGCCGCACAAAAAACGCCAAAATCTCGGCATTTACCGCCAGCAACTCATCGGCAAAAACAAGCTGATTATGCGCTGGTTATCGCATCGCGGCGGCGCGTTGGATTATCAGGAATTCCACAAACTCAATCCCGATACGCCGTATCCCGTCGCCGTTGTCCTCGGTTGCGACCCCGCCACCATTTTGGGCGCGGTAACGCCCATTCCCGATACCTTGAGTGAATACCAGTTTGCCGGACTGCTGCGCGGTTCGCGGACGGAACTGGTGAAATGTATCGGCAGCGATTTACAAGTGCCCGCCCGTGCCGAAATCGTGCTGGAAGGCGTCATCCATCCGAACGAAACCGTGCTGGAAGGCCCGTACGGCGACCACACGGGCTATTACAACGAGCAGGACCATTTCCCCGTGTTCACGGTCGAACGCATTACCATGCGCGAAAACCCGATTTACCACTCCACCTACACGGGCAAACCGCCCGATGAACCCGCCGTTTTGGGCGTGGCGTTGAACGAAGTGTTCGTACCGCTCTTGCAAAAGCAGTTCCCCGAAATCACCGATTTCTACCTGCCGCCCGAAGGCTGCTCCTACCGCATGGCGGTGGTCAGCATGAAAAAACAGTACGCCGGACACGCCAAGCGCGTGATGATGGGCTGCTGGTCGTTCCTGCGCCAGTTTATGTACACCAAATTCATCATCGTGGTGGATGACGATGTGAACGTGCGCGACTGGAAAGAAGTCATATGGGCAGTAACCACGCGCATGGACCCCGTGCGCGACACCGTTTTGGTGGAAAACACGCCCATCGACTACCTCGACTTCGCCAGCCCCGTCAGCGGACTCGGCGGCAAAATGGGCTTGGATGCGACCAACAAGTGGCCGGGCGAAACCGACCGCGAATGGGGACGGGTAATCAAAAAAGACCCTGCGGTTACGGCTAAGATTGATGAGATTTGGGGGGAATTGGGTTTGTAAACCAAAGTGCAGGCTGTTTTTTGCACATTCAAAACCAGAAGCAGCCTGCACTTTGCTAAGGTCGTCTGAAAGCAGCGTTTCAAAAAATTTCCAAACAATATTAGGCATTTTTGAGCATGGAAACACTAAAAACAGTCCGCCTAATCCTCCGCTCTTGGACGCTGACCGATGCTGAATCGGTGTACGAACAAGCCCGCAACCCTAAAATCGGAGCGATGTGCGGCTGGCCTCCTCATACCAGCATGGAGGAAAGCCGCGAAATTATTGAACACGTCCTCCGCAAGCCGCATAGTTTTGCCATTTGCTTGGAAGATAATCAAGCGATAGGCAGCATCGGCCTACTTTTTCAAAACGACAGCAATCTGCCGATGAGCGACCGTGAAGCGGAAATAGGTTATTGGCTGGGCGAGGATTTTTGGGGAAAGGGTTATGCAACCGAAGCGGTGCAATCGGTGGTTGCCTATGCTTTTGAGGAATTGTCTCTGGTGCGGCTTTGGGCTGTGGCTTATCAGGAAAATACCCCTTCGCAACGCGTGCTGGAAAAATGCGGATTTTATCCTCATCACACTGAAGAACACTTCTTTTCCAAGCCGACGGGTGAGACGCATAGGGCGGTAATATATGCGCTGGAGAAAGAGTAGTCGTCGGAATGTACTCGTAAAGCAACATATCTTGCTTGTTTTAAACCGCATTAAGCACTAAAAGGGTCGTCTGAAATCAAGTTTTCAGACGACCCTTTTAACCGATAAAACTTTACAATAACTTATCTAATTATTGCATGTTGCCGATACACCCCTGATTTAAAACTCATTCACTCTGAAGCAATCGCCCCGCCACCAGATACCCAAATCCCACTGCCGATATTTCGAACAGCATTTTTTTGGCTATATAAAGCATTACTTTACAGATTTTTTGATATAATTTTGACTATCCGTTTAGATAACCCGTTGATACCACCCTCTGCGTGTTTTCAGACGGCCTATCAAAAATATAACTTGTTTTCCAAATAAAAGGCCGCCCGCTCTATGCACGAAACTTTTTCCCTCGCACCCATCGTTATCGTCCTCCTCGTTTCCGTCATTACGGTGATTTATTGCCGTAAATTCAATATCCCTTCCATGCTCGGTTATCTTTTGGTCGGCTTTATCGCCGGTCCGGGTATGTTGAAGCTGATTCCGCAAGGCCATGCGACTGATTATCTGGGCGAAATCGGTATCGTATTCCTGATGTTCAGTATCGGTCTCGAATTCTCCCTACCCAAGCTCAAAGCGATGCGCCGCTTGGTGTTTGGTTTGGGCGGTTTGCAGGTCATTGTGACCATGCTGTCGATTATCGGCATTTTGATGCTGATGGGCGTCAGCTTTAATTGGGCGTTTGCCGCAGCAGGGGCGATGACCATGTCGTCCACGGCAATCGTCAGCCGCATCCTGTCCGAAAAAACCGAATTGGGACAGCCGCACGGTCAAATGGCGATGGGCGTCTTGTTGATGCAGGATATTGCCGTCGTACCGCTGATGATCCTGATTCCCGCGTTGTCAGGAAAGGGCGATGAAGGCAGCTTGGGAGCGGCGCTCGGTCTTGCCGGATTGAAAATGCTGGTCACGCTGGGCGTGTTATTCGTCGTCGGCAGCAAGGTGATGTCGCGCTGGTTCAGACTGGTCGCCAAACGCAAGTCGTCTGAATTGTTTATGATCAACGTCCTACTGGTAACCTTGGGCGTAGCTTATCTGACCGAACTGGAAGGCTTGTCGATGGCATTGGGCGCATTCGTCGCCGGTATGCTGCTTTCGGAAACGGAATACCGTTTCCAAGTGGAAGACGACATCCGTCCGTTCCGCGATATTCTGCTCGGCTTCTTCTTTATCACGGTCGGCATGAAACTGGATATCCAGGCTTTAATCGGCGGCTGGCAGCAGATTCTGATTTTGCTGGCAATCCTGCTGGTATTGAAAGCATTGGTCGTCTTCTTTATCGCCTTGCATATGAAGCATCCGATTGCAGACAGCTTGAAAACAGCCCTCTACTTGGCACAAGGCGGCGAATTCGGTTTTGTGATGTTAAACATCTCCAGCAAAATGAATATGGTGTCGCCCGAGCTGGAGCAGGCAGCTACGGCAGCGATTCTGTTGTCCATGATTATCGCCCCATTCATCTTGGGCAGCAGCGATGCCATCGTCAGCCGTTTTGTCAAATCAAGCTGGGATATGAAGGCATTGGATTTGCACAGCATGTTGGTAGAAACCATGAGCAAATCCGACCACGTCCTGATTATCGGTTTCGGACGCGGCGGTCAGACCGTCGGACGCGTCTTGGCTCAGGAAAACATCCCCTACTTCGCCCTCGACCTTGATATCGGCAGGGTTCAGGTGGCACGCAATGCGGGCGAGCCGGTTTCGTTCGGCGATGCCAAGCGGCGGGAAGTCTTGGAAGCCGCAGGTTTGGAACGCGCCAAAATGGTGGTCATTACCCTGAACAATATGCACGAAACCCAGCATGTTCTCGACAATATCATGTCACTGCATCCGAGCATGCCCGTGTATGTTCGGGCGACCAATGACGATTACGTCAAAATCTTCACAGATATGGGCGCAGAAGAGGCAGTATCCGATACCAAAGAAACCAGCTTGGTGCTGGCAAGCTACGCCATGTTGGGCAATGGCGCGACATACAGCCATGTTTATCAAACCATTACCAACATACGACACAGCCGCTACGCCTCTCTGGAAGGCTTGTTTGTCGGCAGCGATGATGAAAACGGATTCGGTGAAGAAGGCAAATCCATATGCCGCCACGCCTTCCCTCTGACAGGCGAAGCCTACGCCATCGGCAAGACCATCCGTGATTTGCCTTTGGATAACGCAGGCATCAAACTTCTATTTATCCGCCGAAACACAAGCAGGATAGAAAACCCCGACTTGGATTTCCAGCTTCAACCGAATGATATTTTGGTCGTCGCAGGCAGACAGGAGGAAATTATTTCTTTTGAAAACTGGAGTTTGCAAGGAAATACCTAATACACTGAAAAATAAAGCTTGCGCGGCGGATGCTTTTTTGATTTAATAGCGTCTTCGCAAATACAGCGACAAGGGTGATTAGCTCAGTTGGTAGAGCGTCTGCCTTACAAGCAGAATGTCGGCGGTTCGACTCCGTCATCACCCACCAGGTTTCCTTTCATTGTTGCAAAACAATGATGCGCGGTGGTAGCTCAGTTGGTTAGAGTACCGGCCTGTCACGCCGGGGGTCGCGGGTTCGAGCCCCGTCCGCCGCGCCAAATTTCAAAAATACTGACATCGTCGGTATTTTTTATTTTCGGGTGATTAGCTCAGTTGGTAGAGCGTCTGCC
>NZ_KV838082.1:100929-126363 GCF_001838645.1 Neisseria sp. HMSC70E02
CGCGGGTTCGAGCCCCGTCCGCCGCGCCAAATTTTAAAAATACCGGCTTTTGCCGGTATTTTTTTTGCGCGTAAGAAACGAACGTAGAAAAAGAGCGGTATTTAGTTTTTCAGACGATGTGCATTAGGAAGGTCGTCTGAAAAGCTTCAATCAGCGTTCTCATCACGTTTATCATACTTTCTCAGGAAAATCACTGTCCAAATCAAGCTGATTAAAATACTGCCAAAAAAGGCAATCTCAAAGAAAACAACCAAATCCCCGAGGCAGCCGACTCCGCAATTTCCGCTATTACTGCTCAGAAAATCATTAATATAAGCGACAACATAAAGAATTGCCACAAACTCAGGAATAGCCATCAACCAAATACCTAAAACATTCAACCATTTCATCAGCGTCTTACAACCTCTTTTTTAGCATTTAGGCAGTATATATGACGGTATGACAGAAGACAATGCACCAGCAATGGCCACATACAGGCTGAACAGCCCGAATGCCGAAAAAGAAAAGTCCTGCGAAATCATCTGAACGAGGATGAAAGAGGAGAAAATCCAATAATAAAATGCCGTCAAACCCGCCGCCTTTATCTTATCTTTCCTATTGCATTTCAAATTCAACTTCTCGGCAGTATAACCGACAAAATAGCCGGGAATACAAGAGGTCAGCAAGACCAGTCCCACAACCAATAAAGAAAGTGGAAAAGTAAATATTAAAAATAAAAATACCCCTCCCAGTAAGTTAGAAATATCTGTTCTCGGAATAGGGGAAAGAAACAAAATCAGCCAAAAAGCAACGATAAACAGTGGCACCCCCATATCAAATTGGTGCGCGTATAAGCCCGATAAGGGGTGAAATCTTCTTCTGGTGAATGTTCCATAATCTTTCTTTGTAAACTACGCAAATGGCATTTACTCTAAACAATTATCCCCCGCGCCACAATTATCCCCCGCGCCACAAGATTCATATCCCTTTTCTTTTTAAAAGGTCGTCTGAAAACAACAAGCCTGGGTAAAATCGCTGTTTACTCCTACAAAAACCCCTCTTCCCGCAAAAACTTCTCCAACTTCTCCGCAAATATCCTATACCCCGCCGCGTTGGCGTGTATTTGGTCGGATTTCAGCTTTTCATCACTCAAAATCTCAGACCATGCGCCGCCGAACAAGGGAATTTTGTATTGTTCGGCAAGCTCCTGATAAAGCGGATGATCGCTCAAATGACCGAACAATGCGCCGACACTCAGGTGCGGTACGCCCACCAAGACGGCGGGGATGTTTTCCTTCTGCACGCTTTCGATGATTTTGGCGATATTGGCACGGGTTTCGGCTTCGGGAAATTTACGCAAGAAGTCGTTGCCGCCTATGCCGATAATCACAAGCTTGGGTTGGCGTTGCAACAGCGCGGGCAGGCGCGACAGGGCTTGTGCGGAGGTATCGCCAGAAATACCGCCATTGATGATGTCCCAACCGGTCAGCTTTTGCAGTTGCGCAGGATAGGATTCGTCAGGATTTGCGCCGTAGCCGTAGGTAAGCGAATCGCCCAAAGCCAGTACGGTACTGCCTGCGGCAATTTTCGTCTGCTTCTTGCCGGATTTACTGCCGCAAGCTGCAAGCAGCAAAACGCTTGCGTAAGTAAGGAATGTTCTTCGTGTGAGCATATTTTGTTTCTGATTTTCTAAAATATTGCGGAAGCTGCCGCGTTAATTTTGTACATCTTAATCTACAAGCCGGAAGCTGACTGGAATGTTAAACTGTGACCAAACAGGTTTTCCGTTTTCTACGCTAGGCAGAAAAATATTTCTCATTACACCTTTCCTTGCTGCATTATCCAACCTGTTGGAACCCGAACGTTTCACCACCTTGACGCTGTCCAATTTGCCCTCAGGCGAAACTACGGCCCCCAATATAACACTACCTTCTTCCCCATTTTCCTCCGCCGCCGGAGGATAGGGTATGGTGGTCATCTGACGGTACATCCCGCCTCTATAGTTATCGTTTTCCCCATAGAGCAAGTAAATATGTTCCGCATAAGACGGAACGTTTTGACACACGCTCTGCACCTCGCCATTTGCATCGGTTTGATTAGAGCAAGTTTTAGCAGGTTCATATCGCTTCGGACGCTTCTGCGTTAATGCAGCTTTGCACAATGCGCTTCCTGCCGACTGATCTCGGCACACTGCGCCATCAACCCTGCCTTTTTCATTAATGACGGACAACACCGGCAACACGCCGCCCTTACGCCTGTCAGGTGTCGGAACAACCGCAACCTGTGGCTTTACCGCCTGCGGACGTTTTAAGATTTCTTCGACAGGCGGCAGTTTTTTGTCCGACATGGTGGAACATGCAGTCAGAAGAGTGGACAGTATCAAAAGTGTTAAAGCGGATGGTTTGAACATGTTCATTTTTTGTTTTCTTTATGTTTGATGATTTATCTTGTGGCGTGATTAAAAAGATTATGACATAGAAAATATGGAAAAGCTGAATTTCAAAGGACAAAGTTTGCCTCAAGGTCGTCTGAAAATAGTTATAGTGGATTAACTTTAAACCAGTACGGCGTTACCTCTCCTTAGCTCAAAGAGAACGATTCTCTAAGGTGCTGAAGCACCAAGTGAATCGGTTCCGTACTATCTGTACTGTCAGCGGCTTCGTCGCCTTGTCCTGATTTTTGTTAATTCCACTATTTTTTGAAACCGGCAAAGCAAGTTGCCCCAAACCCGTTTTCAGACGACCTCTGCCCATTTCGGGCGGCATTCTAAAACTTCTTGATAAACCGGACAGCTTTCAATATGCGCGCCGGGCAGGTAGCCGGTGCTCATTAAAAATTCGCCGACAATTTCGCCGCCGACAAATTTGAAATGTTTTTTAAACAGCTTCACCCACCCGGCTTTATCGAGCGGATGGTTCGTATCGAGCCAGTGTTTGAACGAGCCGTATTTCTGCTTCAATCTTTTGATTTGTCGGGCGTTGTAAATAGCGGCATTGATTTTCAGGCGGTTGCGGACGATGCCTGCGTCGGCAAGCAGGCGTTCGATGTCGGCTTCGTCGAATGCGGCGACAGCGTCGATGTCGAAATCTTTAAATGCAGCCCGAAACGCCTGCTGCTTCTTCAGCATCAACGTCCAGCTCAAACCCGCCTGATTGATTTCCAACACCAGCCGTCCGAACAATTCATTGTCGTCTGAAATCGGAAAACCGTATTGCTTATCATGGTAATGTTTGTTCGGATTGTCCGTATCGTTCGGGAGGGCGGCAACAAATTCGCAGTAATTCATGTTCTATCGTTCAAGCGCAACAAAGGTCGTCTGAAAACCTAAAACGGGGTTTCAGACGACCTTTCAAAATCGAAACGCGGCAAAATGCCTGCCGCACAAGTTTAAATCAATCCACTTCGCCCGCGTATTGCTCGGCGGTCAGCAAGCCGTCGTAGTCGGCTGGATTGGCAGGTTTAATTTTGAAGAACCAGCCTGCGCCGTAAGGGTCGCTGTTGGCGGTTTCCGGCGCGCTGGGCAAATCTTCGTTGACGGCAACGACTTCGCCTGCAATCGGCGCGTACACGTCGGACGCGGCTTTCACAGACTCAACCACACCGGCTTGTTCTTCGGCGGCAAGGTTCGCGCCGACTTCGGGCAGCTCGACGAACACGATGTCGCCCAACAACTCTTGCGCGTGGTGGGTAATGCCGACGGTGATGGTACCGTCGTCTTCAAGGCGCAGCCATTCGTGGCTGGCAACGTATTTCAGTTCGGCTGGGATGTTGTTGCTCATGGTTTGATTCTCCATTGGTTTTTTGGCTTAAAGAGTGAAGCCTTCGGATATGATCGACAGGCTGTTTTACGTTTGCTTTCAGACGACCTCTGTCAAACAAAGGTCGTCTGAAACCGCATCAATCAAACTGTTTCTGTCCGTTGCGTACAAACGGCAGCTTCAATACGCGTACGTCCACTTCCTTGCCGCGCATCAGCACTTTGGCGGTATCGCCGTCAAAATCTTTCGGAACGCGGGCGATGGCGATGGATTGTTTCAGGCTGGGCGAGAATACGCCGCTGGTGGTTTCGCCTTTGCCTTTGTCGGTCAGCACTTCCATATGCGCGCGCAGGATGCCGCCTTTGTCGAGCAGCAAACCGACTTGTTTGACGGCAACACCTTTTTCTTTCAATGCCAACAAGGCGGCTTTGCCGACGAAATCGCGTCTTTCGTCTTTCAAATCAACCGTCCAGCCCATGCCTGCTTCGAGCGGGCTGGTGTCGTCGTCCATATCGTTGCCGTAGAGGTTCATGCCGGCTTCCATGCGCAGGGTGTCGCGCGCGCCGAGGCCGCAGGGCTGTACGCCGGCTTGTTGCAGGGCTTTGAAAAATGCGACGGCTTCAGTGCCGGGCAGGATGACTTCGACGCCGTCTTCGCCGGTGTAGCCGGTGCGGGCGACGAACCAGTCGTTGCCCAAATCCGCGCCTTGGAATGGTTTCAGGTTGTGGATGACATCCGCCCATTCGGGTTTGACGGTCAGGAGTTTTTCGATGGCTTTAGGACCTTGCACGGCAAGCATACCGAGGTCGTAACGAGGGTTGAAGGCGACGCCGAATTCTTGTCCGACTTTGTGGAACTGGGCGGTGTCTTTTTCGCGGGTCGCGCCGTTGGATACGATGCGGTATTGGGTTTCAGCTTCGTTGGTGCGGTAAACGATCAAGTCGTCAATCACACCACCGTTGTCGTTGAGCAGCGCGGAATAAAGGGCTTTGCCGACGAAGGCGAGTTTGGCAACGTCGTTGGCAATCAGTTTGCGGAAAAAGGCTTTGGCGTTCGCTCCGGCGACATCGGTAACGAGCATGTGGGATACGTCGAACATACCTGCGTCGGTGCGCACAGCTTCGTGTTCGGCGATTTGCGAACCATAATGGATGGGCAGCTCCCAGCCGGCAAAATCGACCAGCTTCGCGCCTGCATCTTGATGGGCTTGGTGGAACGGGGTGGTTTTCAGGGCAGTCATTCTCAGCTTCTCCGGATTTATTGTTCAGATGCCGTCCGCACATAAGCAGCGCGGAAGACCCTATCTGTCCTTGAACCTGAGATTTTCGGCATACCCGCTTGATGGCAAACCAGTCTGCTCACTGCTTTGCGCAGTTGTCTGAATGGTGGTTCAGACGGCCTTCTCCCCTTCGGTGGGTGCGAGCGCACCGCTCTCCAGATGTTTTATTTCAATGTGCAGTCCCTGTTGCCTGAGCGATTTAAGGGCATCTGCGCCTTCGGCGGCTACATGTAACCTGATGTAGCTCTCTCCTGCACATGCCCCGATTATGGCTTGAAAAGGCGGTTTGGGCAAGCCGTCTTTTATATGGCTGCCATTCGTTTTGCCCAAATTGGCTAAAGCCTGTTTGCAGATATGAAATTAAATCAATTTGTTTGCATCCATACTTTTTAACACAGATTATTTTCAAAAATACTTTTTCATTGGTTGATTGTATGTTAAGTAAATGTTATTTGTTATATACTCTGCCTAACTGGTCAATCTGAACGTTCACACGAACGCTATCCGACTAATTTCCACCTTATACAGCAACAGGGAGCAAACTAAATGACACCGATAACCTTGGATAAAACCGACCTTAAAATCTTACAAGTCCTACAAGAAAACGGCAGATTGACCAATGTCGAATTATCCGAGCGGATCGCGCTTTCCCCCTCCCCCTGCCTGCGCCGCCTGAAGCAATTGGAAGACGCGGGCATCATCCGCCAATATGCCGCCCTGCTCTCCCCCGCAGCCGTCCATTTGGGCTTGCAGGCGTTTATCCGCGTTTCCATCAGCAAGGCAAAAGATGCGCGCGAAGACTTTGCGCAATCGGTGCAAGAATGGCCCGAAGTATTGAGCTGCTTCGCCCTCACCGGCGAAACCGACTACCTGCTCCATGCGTTTTTTACCGATATGAACTCATTTTCCCATTTCGTTTTGGACACGCTCCTGTCTCACCACGGCGTACAAGACGCGCAGTCTAGCTTCGTGTTGAAAGAAATCAAAAACACAACCGCCCTGCCGCTGGGACACCTCATCCCCGATTAAAGGCAAAACGCAAAGGTCGTCTGAAAACGAAAACCCTGTATTTCTCAGCGTTTTCATTTTCAGACGACCTTTTTCCATCCTAACGGCGATATCCTGAGAGCAGAGAATTTCATGCTATACTTGAGAACTATTTTTAATTAAATCAAATCCTAATTCCCGCATGACTACCCCTGACTCCGCCACCGTAACCGACCACACCCGCCAATGGCTCGAAAAAGCCGTCATCGGACTCAATCTCTGCCCCTTCGCCAAAGCGCCGCACGTCAAAAACCTCGTGCGCATCAGCGTCAGCCAAGCCCGCCATCTGGACGGTTTCCTCGAAGACTTAGACCGCGAATTGCAGCTTTTGGGTGACACGCCCGCCGACGAGCTGGAAACCACCCTGCTTGTCCACCCGACCCTTTTTCCCGACTTCGACACCTTCAACCAAATGCTCGACATTGCCGATGCCGCCGTTGTCGACAACGGTTTGGAAGGTATTATCCAAATCGCCCCGTTTCATCCCGATTTCCAATTTGAAGGCACGGATTCAGACGACATCGGCAACTACACCAACCGCTCACCCTACCCCACCCTGCACCTCATCCGCGAAGACAGCATTGCCAAAGCCGCACAAGCCTTCCCCGACGCCTCCGCCATTTTCGAGCGCAACATCGCCCTGCTCGAAAAAATGGGACACGAAGGCTGGGACAAGCTCGATATTCCCCGCTGCCCGTTTGATCACGGCAAAACCAAAGCATCCGAATAAGATTTCCAACAAAACAACATGATTCGCTACTTACTCATCTTTTGCGGCGCAGTTTCCTTTCTCTTAGGCATCATCGGCATTTTTCTGCCGATTATGCCCACCACCCCCTTCATCATCCTTGCCGCCGCCTGCTGGGCAAGAGCCTCGCCCCGCTTCCACCGCTGGCTGCACCAACACCGCTATTTCGGCCCCATGATACAAAACTGGGAAAACAACGGCGCCGTCCCGCGCAAAGCCAAAATCTTCGCCATCAGCATGATGAGCCTATCCTGCATCTTCATGTTTTGGCGCTTTCCCGAAAAATGGTGGATAGGCGCGGCGTCCACATTGGGCTGCGGCTGCGTCGCCGTCTGGATGTGGCTGCGTCCCGAACCCTGATTCGTATCCACAACACAAGGTCGTATGAAAACGCAGTTTCCGTTCCGAAACCGTATTTTCAGACGACCTTTTGTCATTTCAAACCATCGGTTTTAAAATATCCGCAACACAAACTGCCAAAAGGAAAACCACCATGGCACAATTCTTCGCCATCCACCCCGACAACCCGCAGGAACGCCTGATCAAACAGGCCGCCGACATCGTCCGCAGCGGCGGAGTCATCGTGTACCCCACCGACTCCTGCTACGCGCTCGGCTGCAAACTCGGCGACAAAGCCGCGATGGAACGCATCCTCGCCATCCGCAAAATCGACTTGAAACACCACCTGACCCTCATGTGCGCCGATTTGAGCGAATTGGGCACTTACGCCAAAGTCGACAACGCCCAATTCCGCCAGCTCAAAGCCGCCACCCCCGGCAGCTACACCTTCATCCTGCAAGCGACCAAAGAAGTCCCCAACCGCACGCTGCACCCGAAACGCAAAACCATAGGCCTGCGCGTGCCCGACAATACCATCGCCCTGAGCCTGTTGCAGGAATTGGGCGAGCCGCTGCTCAGTTGTACCCTGATGCTGCCTGAAGACGACGAGCCGCTGACCGACCCTTACGAAATCCGCGACCGCCTCGAACACAGCGTCGATTTGGTCATTGACGGCGGCTGGTGCGGTACCGAGCCGACCACCGTCATCGACATGACCGATGGTACGGAACTCATCCGCCAGGGCAAAGGCGACACCGCCCTATTCGGTCTGTAAGCCCCAAAAACTATAGTGGATTAAATTTAAATCAGGACAAGGCGCGGCAACGCCGTACTGGTTTAAAGTTAATCCACTATAAAAGGTCGTCTGAAAACCCGAATCAGTTTTCAGACGACCTTTTGACATTGCCCTAGCCGAAAACAATCGGCTTATTCGGAAATCAACGATGCTGCGGGTTGTAGCGGTTTTCCAAGCGCAGGAACACCCAGCCCAAGAAAGTCGTCATCAAGAGATAAATCAGCGCGACGGTATAGAGCGGTTCTTCATAAACGGAATAGCGGCCGCTAATCGTACTTTGCACATAAGCCAGCTCCGCCACGGCGATAACGGACAACAGCGAGCTGTCTTTCAAAAGCGTAATAAATTCGCTGGCAAGCGGCGGCAGCATACGGCGCAACGCCTGCGGGAGAATCACATAGCGCATAGCCTGCGGATAAGTCAGACCCAGCGAACGCGCCGCTTCCATCTGACCGCGGTCGATGGACTGGATGCCCGCGCGGAAAATCTCGCAGATATACGCGCCGGAGTTGGCAATCAAGGCAAGCGAACCGGCAATCAGCGCGCCGTAAGAGCGTCGGATTTCCACCGCCTCGTCGCCGTTGATCAGCAAACCGTCGGTAGGATGGACGAAAAACGGGAACCAGACGTAAGACCAAATCACAATCTGCACAAACAGCGGCGTACCACGGAACAGCGTTACATACAGCAGCGAAACCTTACGCAAAACCCAAGCCAGCGCACGCATGGGCGCACCCGCTTTTTCCAGATGAATCAGGCGCGCCAGCGCGAGCAGCAGACCCAATACGGAGCCGCCTGCCGTCGCCACTACGGTCAAGCCCAGCGTAGTCAGCGCGCCGTAGAAAAACATCCAGCGGTATTCGTAAATAATGTCAAACCGAAAATCCATACTCGTCCGCCTGTCTAAAACTCCGGGAAACGGTTTGCGGCAGCCGCCCGATTCCCGAACATTGGAAAAATGAAACTCGATATTTTACAAGAAAATACATTCTTTGAATGCCTTTTTGTTAAATTAATCGGGTTGCCGTCCGTTTTTTACATTTCCCCGCCCGTCGCGCCTATCAGCTTATTATCACTCCGAAACCTGTTTTCCTCTGAAAAAACAACGCCAAACAATCCCGATATGCCGCCGTAAAATTGACCGTCCCGACAAAAAAGCGGATAATCCGCCCATCCTTAAAACACCTTTTCAGACGACCTTTCCCCGTGATTCAAAAGGTCGTCTGAAACCTTTTATAAAGCACAAACATGAAAGCACCCGACTCCTCCTTCCCGCCGGCGGCCTCGAACGTATGCGCGCCGCCTACGACTACGGCGCAGACGCCGTTTATGCCGGCAGCCCGCGTTACTCCCTGCGCGCCCGCAACAACGAATTTGCCAAACTCGACGTCCTTGAGCAAGGCATTAAAGAAGCGCACGAGCGCAACAAAAAATTCTTTTTGACCGTCAACACACTGCCGCACAATTCCAAACTCAAAACCTTCGTCGCCGACATGGAGCCGCTGATTGCCATGAAGCCTGACGCGCTGATTATGGCGGATCCGGGTTTGATTATGACCGTGCGCGAAAAATGGCCGGAAATGCCGATCCACCTGTCCGTACAGGCGAACACCACCAACTACTGGGGCGTGAAATTCTGGCAAAATATCGGCGTCGAACGCATCATCCTGTCGCGCGAATTGAGCATGGAAGAAATCGCCGAAATCCGCCAAGAATGCCCCGACATCGAACTCGAAGTCTTCATCCACGGCGCATTGTGCATCGCCTATTCAGGCCGTTGCCTATTGTCGGGCTATTTCAACCACCGCGACCCCAACCAAGGTACCTGCACCAACTCCTGCCGCTGGGACTACAAAGTCCACAACGCCACTGAAAGCGATGCGGGCGACGCCCAGCTTCTGCAAGGTTTCAACTTTGAAAAAGCCCAAGAAGAAGCCAACCAAAACTTCGAAGGCATCAACGGTCAGAAACGCCACCCCTACGCCGACAAAGTTTTCCTGATTGAAGAGTCCAACCGCCCAGGCGAAATGATGCCGATTATGGAAGACGAACACGGCACCTACATCATGAATTCCAAAGACCTGCGCGGTATCGAAGTCGTTGAAAAACTCGCCAAAATCGGCGTGGACAGCCTCAAAGTCGAAGGCCGCACCAAGTCGCTCTACTACGTCGCCCGCGTCGCCCAGTCCTACCGCAAAGCGATTGACGACGCCGTCGCAGGCCGTCCGTTTGACTATGGCTTGTTGAGCGAACTCGAAGGCCTCGCCAACCGCGGCTACACCAGCGGCTTCCTCGAACGCCACCAAACCCAAGACTATCAAAACTACCTCAGCGGCCATTCCACCGCCAAACAAAGCCAATACGTCGGCCACGTTACCGAAATCGACGCCGAAGGCTGGGCAACGGTGGAAGTCAAAAACCGCTTCGCCGTCGGCGACACTTTGGAAATCATCCACCCCGAAGGCAACCAAACCGTCACGCTGGAACAAATGACCCGCAAAGGCGCAGCCGTCGAAGTCGCCCCGGGCAACGGCATCCAAGTCAAAATCCCGAATATGCAGGGTAAAGAAAAAGCCTTGTTGGCGCGGGTCATCAAATAATCATGAGGTCGTCTGAAAATTTTCAGACGACCTTTTGCCTTTTGTTAAGGAACTGTATGAACGAACAAACCAAACAGGCGGCTCAGACCATAGGTCGTCTGAAACGTAAAGCCAGCGACGAAGAACGGCTGCAAGGCTGGCGCGAAACCTGTGCCAAACAAGGGTTAAGCGGCGAATTTATCCTGACCGCGAAGCTCAACGGCGCGGCTTATACCGAGGAAGAAGCCCGCATGGTGGCGGAGCTTTTCGGCAAATAAACTGACAATTTATTATTTTAAAATTACAAATCATATCAAAACTTGACAAAGTTACCGATTTTGATTATAGTCGTATCTGAGTTAACATTGCCGATTTGACACAGCTTGCGGGCATAAACAGCTAAAGCGTATTTTCATTTTCTGCTGTTTTTATTCCTTTCTTTATATCCAAGCCCGTTGTGTACAGCATCGGGCTTCTTTTTTTTCCGGAAGTATCAGGAAGTATTTATGATTATTTTGGACAACGTTTCCAAACATTACCAAACGCGCGACAAAACCCGTTTTGCCGCCGTCGAGCCGACCAGCCTCGAAATCCAAGACGGCGAAATCTTCGGCCTGATGGGCTATTCCGGCGCGGGTAAATCTACTCTGTTGCGCCTGATTAACCTGTTGGAACGTCCCGACAGCGGCAAGGTCAATGTGTGCGGACAAGAGCTGACCGCGCTTGATGCCGCCGCATTGCGTCAGGCGCGGCAGAATATCGGCATGGTGTTTCAGCAGTTTAATCTTTTGAGCAACCGCACCGTCGCCGATAATGTTGCCTTTCCTTTGGAAATCGCCGGATGGCCGTCTGAAAAAATCAAAGAACGCGTTAAAGAATGCCTTGAAATCGTCGGCCTGACCGAACGCGCCGACTACTATCCCGCCCAGCTTTCAGGCGGGCAGAAACAACGCGTCGGCATCGCCCGCGCGCTCGCGCCCAAACCCCAAGTCATCCTCGCCGACGAACCCACTTCCGCCCTCGACCCCGCCACCACGCGCAGCGTCTTGGAATGTTTGGAAGACATCAACAAACGCTTCAACGTTACCATCGTCATCGTAACCCACGAAATGAGCGTCATCCGCCGCCTGTGCGACCGCGCCGCTCTTTTGGATAAAGGAAAAGTGGTGGAAATCATCGAAGTACGCGGCAACCAAATCCACGCCCAATCCGAAATCGGGCGCGAGCTGATTCGGGAGGACTGATATGGCAGACTTAACATTCGAACAAGCCGTTTCCACCATCGTCGGCATGAAAGACGAAATCGTCCGCGCCTTGGGCGAAACCTTCGTTATGGTCGGGTTGTCCACCACGATTGCCGTCATCTTCGGCACACTCTTGGGCGTCTTGCTTTTCGTGACTTCCAACCGCCAGCTTCATTACAACAAGCCGGTGAATTTCCTGCTCGACAACTTAGTCAACCTGATGCGCGCCTTCCCCTTCGTCATCCTGATGATTGCCATGATACCCGCGACCCGCGCCATCGTCGGCAGCACCATCGGCCCGATTGCCGCCTCGCTGGTATTGAGCGTGTCCGGCCTGTTTTACTTCGCCCGACTGGTGGAACAAAACCTGCGCGAAGTCCCCAAAGGCGTGATTGAAGCCGCCACCGCCATGGGCGCCTCGCCGCTTGCCATCGTCCGCAAAGTCCTCTTAAACGAAGCGCGCGCGGGCATGGTTTCCAGCATCACCGTCCTTGCCATCGGACTGCTCTCATACAGCGCGGCGGCGGGCATGATAGGCGGCGGCGGCTTGGGCGACCTCGCCATCCGCTACGGCTACTACCGCTACCAAACTGAAGTCATCATCTTCATCGTCGCCATCCTCGTGCTGCTCGTTATCCTGATTCAAAGCATCGGCAACGCGTTGGCGCGGAAATTGGACAAACGTTAAACCTCACAAACGTAAACAAGGTCGTCTGAAAATACACCTGATGCATTTTCAGACGACCTTTTGAGTGAAAAATACAACATGAAATCTGCCAAAAAAATTCTAATTGCCGTTTATTTAGTCAATATCGGCAATATCCTTTGGTACTTTATCGGCCCCATGAACCATATGCCGAAAATATGGTACATAGGGCTGAGTATCGGCATCTTTCTTGCCCAACTCGTCATCTTGGAAAAATTAGAACACCCGCCCTCCGACGTCAACGCGCACAACAGCAAAATGATGCGTAACGATATGGGTTTCTTCATTTTATTGTGTGTCGGGCTATTGGCTGTCTTTATGATATGGTCCCTTATCGCCTCCCCTGTCCCCATCTGGGGCATCCTTTCATTTGACGATATGGTTTCCATAGGGGAAATGAACGGATCAATTGGCACGATGGACATCGATGAAATGGGCGAAATCAGCGAGCCGGATGAAAGTGCCATGATGGCTGAAGACTATGATGATGAAATGGACGGACACGCCGTAATCGACGGAACAGATGAAATGTATGAAAGTGTCGATACCGCCTTTGATATTTCTCCGTTCGCCACCTCGTTGGATTGGCTCAAGCTCATCTCAGCCCTGACTTTTAAAGCGGGATTGATTTGGCTGTGTTACCGTTCCGCCAAAGGCCTGTACCTCACTATAAAAAACCGTCCCGTTTCCCATAAATGGATTTAAAATCCCAACTGTCCCGACGGCAGAGGCCGTCTGAAAAATCGACTTAACACTTACCAGGAGTAAAACATGCAGACAAACACCTTCTTCAAAACCCTTTCCGCCGCCGCGCTCGCCTTGATACTGGCAGCCTGCGGCGGTCAAAAAGACAGCACACCTGCCGCATCCGCCGCATCGCCTGCCGCCGACAATGGCGCGAAAAAAGAAATCGTCTTCGGTACGACCGTCGGCGACTTCGGCGATATGGTCAAAGACCAAATCAAACCTGCGCTGGAGAAAAAAGGTTATACCGTCAAACTGCTTGAATTCGCCGACTACGTCCGCCCCAACCTCGCTTTGGCAGAAGGCGAACTGGACATCAATATTTTCCAACACAAGCCTTATCTGGACGACTTCAAAAAAGAACACAAATTAGACATCACCGAAGCCTTCCAAGTACCGACCGCTCCTTTGGGCCTGTATCCGGGCAAACTGAAATCGCTGGACGAAGTCAAAGACGGCAGCAGTGTTTCCGCGCCTAACGACCCGTCCAACTTCGCCCGCGCGCTGGTCATGTTGAACGAATTGGGCTGGGTTAAGTTGAAAGACGGTGTTAATCCGCTGACTGCTTCCAAAGCCGACATCGCCGAAAATCCGAAAAACATCAAAATCATAGAGCTTGAAGCCGCACAACTGCCGCGCAGCCGCGCCGACGTCGATTTCGCCATCGTTAACGGCAACTACGCCATGAGCAGCGGCATGAAGCTGACCGAAGCCCTGTTCCAAGAACCGAGCTTCGCCTACGTCAACTGGGCAGCCGTCAAAACCGCCGACAAAGACAGCCAATGGCTCAAAGACGTAACCGAAGCCTACAACTCCGACGAGTTCAAAGCCTACGCGCGCCAACGCTTCGCAGGTTACAAATACCCTGCCGCCTGGGGTGAAAACGCAGCAGCCGGTGCGAAAGCCGAAGCCGCTTCTACTGCTTCGGCAGCAAGTGCTACCGCAGCTTCCGCTGCAAACGCCGGTGCTTCCGCAGCAAAATAAACTGTAAGCCCTAAAGCAAAAGGTCGTCTGAAACCCAAATCAGGTTTCAGACGACCTTTTTGCTGCATTTTGCCACATACGGCAGCCAAATCTTACAACTGTGATGACTCGTCTTTTATTTTTCCTCGTAAACGCAAGGTTTGTCTTACCGGATGCGAATAGATGTCTTTTTCTGCCGTCAGTTCCAACTCCAGTTCCGTCAGCTTTTGCAAATACTCGGAAGCTTTTACCGTCGGCTCTTTTGATAATTCTTCGAACTGCTTTTTCGCCTCATCAAACCGCCCCAACTTGCGCAACATTTCTCCGCGCACAAACTTCATAGTGGTCAGTTTTTCAATATGCTGGTTGCCATCTTTCAAATTTAAATCAGCATAATGCAGGACTTTTTCCAGATCTTGCCGCTGGCTGCCCAGCCAACTGGCCTGCAAAAATATCCATGCCATTTGTTCCGTATTTTGGTTTTCGCCCGCCAGCTCCAGCATCACCCCTAACAACCTTTGCGCGGAAGCCTTTTCAGCCACCTGCTTGAGATAGGCTTTGCTCTGGATGATTTTTTCATATTTATCCAATTCTTGTTGTGTAAAATCATCTTTAAACATAACAAACTGATTACTCGGACAAATAGGAATAGGTGTAGGTGCCATAATCGCGCCTAACGGCTCCAAATCAGTCTTAACATCTACCGAAACCCCCGACATTAACATATCCGATGTGAATTTTTCACCGCCTATCGGACAAGTATGCTCGACCGGACGCATAGTCAGCGCATTGGCATGCGTACAAACAGCAAGTGACAAGACGAAGGCTGAAAGTTTGATTTTCATGAGGGATTCCTTAATATTTCCGTATTTAAAATGACATAAATCTTGTTCTACCCGCTGAAAGTTTAATCTTATAGTCAAATAGGATAATTTTAATCAAAAATGAATCATTTCCGCAAACAATAAAGGCTTGCGCCAAACTTTAAGCCTGACTGCAAGCCTCATACTTTTCACATACCAATTAAACGCTTCATACTTCTGCCGATTTGCCGGTCACTTTTTCAAACGCTTGAATCAGCCTTCCAATCACGGCATCTTTGCCAAACTCGTTCAAACAATCCGCACGCAATTTTTCCGCCGAAAATTTCTCGCGTTCTTCATACATCCGAATCAACGCCTCGCTCAATGCCTCTATATTTTCAGTCGGAATCAGATAACCATTATCCTCATTAACTATCGACTGAGGTCCGCCGCACATTGTCGCAATGACCGGCAAGCCTTGTGACAGCGCTTCGATAAACACTACGCCGAACGTTTCCACACGGCTGGCGAGTACAAAAGCATTGCTATGGCGCATCAAGTCCAAGACCTCTTCCGTCTTCAACGCGCCCAAAAAGGTGACGGCATGACCGATGTCCAATTCGTCGACCAAGCGGCGCAGATTTTCCGCCTCCGCGCCATTGCCGCCGATTTTGAGTTTGAGGAAGGGATACTTTTCCAAAGCCTTGGCAAAGGCGGGAAGCAATAAGTCATGCCCTTTCAGATGGCGCAAGTGGGAAACGGAGCAAAACGTGAAATCCTGATGGGACTTATCGAAAGGCTCGAACGGACGCGCAAAGTTATCGCCCAAAATATTCGGCAGATATTCCCAATCCAAACCGTATTTCTCGCGCAGCAATGCACAAAAATCCTTACTGACCGCAAAACGCGCCTGACAATGTCGGGCGGATTCTTTCATACTGGGCCATTGGTTCGGACGGACCAGGTTGCGGGCAATCGCGCTGCTGTGTTCGGTAATCACATAAGGAATACCGTATTTCTTAGAAATTTCATGTGCCAAAACGCCGCCGAAATTCATCGTATGCGCATGGAGGACATCAGGTTTGCCGTTTTCTGCCACATACCGCTTAAAAGCCTTCATCCCCGCCCTTACCCAACGGATACGGTCGATATCGACGACAGGGCAATGCGGGAAAAAATACATGCTGTCGTAAACATAAGTATTCAAACCGCCCTGCCGGTGATGCCGCATTCCATAAGGTCCGGTCAAAATACTTTTCCACTCCGTCCGCAACGAGCGGAACAAAGGTGCAATGACCCCAACTTTCAAGCCTTTGCGCTGCAAAGCCTGAGCTTGCAAACGGAAGAAAATCCCGTCCACATCCGTTTCGGATTTCGGATACCACGATGGAAGAACGACAACATGCATTTTTTACTCCTTACGCCAACCCTGCCAAAGACAATCTGCATCATTGCCCACAAAGTCAAAAAATATAAAAAACAATAATTTAGTTATATTACAAACAACCGCAGGTTTTCAAGTGATTATAAATAACAGCATTACAACTCAAAGCATGAATTAAAACATATATATGACAAAGTACCCAAACCGCAAGTTAAAAAAACCTCTCCTTTTTTTCAACCGCCTGATTTAAATCAAAATAATATATGACATATAACAACACTTTTAAAACCACATCCACCAAACCATCTCATCACACGCATTGCCTTTTCCCGTTTCAGACGACCCATAGGCTAAACAACGGCAAGACTATGTTGTTTAATCCCCCCCTCGCCCGATAAAACATGTTCATCAGCACCACAAGCCGACTGGTACATCAACCGTCATTTCCTTGAAGCAAAACAATAAAAAGGTCGTCTGAAATCTCGTATTTGATTTTTCAGACGACCTCTCAGTCATAGCAAAAAGGTTATTCGTATGCCGCAACCTTTTCAGACGACCTCATCAAACCAGCAAACGTGATCTTTGCCGTTTTAAGCTGTCGTTACAGTCAATCAGGCATCTACCGGCTTCCAGTCCGCGCCTTTTACCGGTGGCAGCCACGATTGCGTACCGCTGGCGGAAAATTCCCACAGGATGTCGGGGAAGCCGTAATGGTCGGCGCGCTTCGGGTCGAGTTGCGTTTCGATTTCGGCTTCGCGGCCTTCACTGATTTGTGTGGCGATGTGCGGATTGATCATGACGGTTTTGCCCAATGCGATAAATTCCGCCCAGCCGGTTTCAAACGCCGCCAGAATATCGTCGGCGGTAAACAGGTTGCCCACGCCGATAAGGGGCAGCTTGCCGTTGATGCGGTCGTGGATAAACTGCATACGGGTTTGCGCCGTATCGCCGCCGCGGCGGATTTTCTTATCAAATTCCCACAAGGAAACATGCAGGTATTGCAGCGGCTTTTGCACCAGCGCATCAATCAGTGCGCCGGTTTCGGTCATGGTCAGCCCGTCTTCGCCTGCTTCTTCGGGCGAGAAACGGTAGCCGATGATGAAGTCGTTGCGTTGGTGTTTGTCGCGGACGGCGACAACGGCATCGACGACGGCGAGCGGGAAGCACATTCTGTTTTCCAAGCTGCCGCCCCATTGGTCGCTGCGGCGGTTGCTTTGGGCGGAGTAAAACTGTTGGATTAAATAGCCGTTCGCGCCGTGGATTTCCACGCCGTCAAAGCCTGCGCGAATCGCCAAATCGGCAGCTTGGGCGAAGGAGGCGATAAGTTCTTCCACTTCTGCGGCACTCGCTTCACGCGCACCTTCTTCTTTGCTGGCGGACGCGCTGATTTTGTCGCGGCGGTTGAGTTCCGCCATCGCTTTAGAGCCGCCGTGATGGATTTGCAAAATCGCTTTCGCTCCTTGTTTTTGAATGATTTGGGCGGTTTCTTTCAGGCTGTCGAGGCAGTGTTCGCCCGTAGCTTCAGGCTGTCCTCGAAAGGCCTTGCCGCCGTCTTGAACCAAAGTGGCGGCGGAGATAAAGAGACCTATATCACCTGCACGGTTGCCGAGAAATATGCGCTCTTGGTCGCTGATTAAACCGTCGGCGTGCGAACCGAAATGAGTCATGGGCGCAACGGCAAGGCGGTTTTTGACGGTTACGCCGTTATTCAGTGTAAAAGGTTGAAAAAGCGGGGCGTATTTGGGATTCATTTTGCTCTATCGAAAATTAATAACATCGACAGAATTGGGACAAATAGGGAATTATCAAGAACGGGGTCGTCTGAAAACATGGTTTCGGAGAAACGGAATGTTTTCAGACGACCTTTCGGAGATACACCTAACAACGATTACCAGAGGTAGGTTACGCTGGCACCGCCGCCCGCACCGCCTTTCGCCGCGCCGACTGCCGAGCCTTTAACCAGCCATTTGCCGCTGGCGGATACTTTGGAAATACCTACGGCGTAACCGCTTTTACCGCGCCAGATACCGCTTGCGACGGAAACCGCACCTTGTCCCGGCTGATATGCCTGTCCGAGGCTGCCGACTGCGATTGCAGCGGCGGAGCCTGAATCGGCGCGCTCTTCAAGTTTGTCCATACGGACTTTGGCTTCGTTGCGCAAAGCGGCAATTTGGGTCTGGTGATTGCTCTCGGCTGCGGCAAGGCTGTTTTGGGTTTGGCGGGCAAGGCTTTTCACTTGGGCAACGTTGACCGCATCCGTATCCTCCTTACCCGCAGCAACATTAGTAATCTGGCGGCTGTTTTGTTCGCTGCCGACAGATACCGCGCCCAAAGTCGATACCCATGCCTTACCCGTTTCCGTACTTGCCGCGCCGGTGGCAAAGTCATGGCCTGCAACGCCTGCCGCAGTATCGGCAACGCTGTCCGTACCGATTGCCACGGAGTTTTGCTGACGCGCTTCCGCTTTGTAGCCCAAAGCAGCGGATTTTTCCTCAAATGCGGCAGCACCTGCGCCCAAAGCCGTTCCACCCGATTTCCGTACCCGTGCGCGCGTGCCTGCGGCAAGACCGTTGAGTGCGGTGGACGAAGATTCCACGCCCAATGCCACGCTGTTGGTTTCTTCGGCAACCGCGCGCGTACCGACTGCAACCGCTTGATAACCGTTTGCCTCGGCAGCAGATGCCAGCGCAACCGCCTGCGTACCGTTGGCTTTTGCCCTATCCCCGACAGCAGTGGAACTGAGTGCATTGGCTTCGCTGCCCCGTCCAAACGCAACCGCATCAATATCGGCAGCCTTCGCGCTTTCGCCGACCGCGATAGAACGCAAACCTGTTGCCTGCGACATCAAACCGACCGCCACCGACTGTCCGCCGGAAGCCTTCGATGCGCCGCCGACGGCAATATCGTTGGTTCCTTTTGCATTCGCCCTGAAACCGACGGCAACCGTCCGCAATGCTTCCGCCTTAGCCTCGCTGCCAAATGCCGACGCACTCAAACCCGAAGCGTTTGAATCATAGCCGGCAGCAACAGACTTATAACCCGCCGCAGCCGCTTTGTCGCCCAACGCGGTCGCATTCTCCCCCGCCTTCGATTCTTTGCCCAATGCGGCAGAACCGTTTTTGTGCATCGCTCCTGTCGCAATACCTTCAGCAACACAAACATTTGCAAAAACAAGGGACAACACCAAACACAGCGGTTTGACGGATAAGTTTAGTTTCATCTTTTCATTCTCCATTTTTGAATTTTTAACAATACTAACTAATCCCAAATAATTATATTTAACTATTTAGAATTAGTTATATTGTATGGTATTATTATAATATTATTAATTATATGTAATTAATATTTGATTTGAATCATCTGAAGAAAATGATAAGCAAGGTTTATATAGTGGATTAACTTTAAATCAGGACAAGGCGCCGAAGCCGCAGACAGTACAGATAGTACGGCAAGGCGAGGTAACGCCGTACTGGTTTAAAGTTAATCCACTATAAAACGTACGCAACCCATTCAGATCGATAGAACCCAATCATCTAAAAAGGTCGTCTGAAAACACGGTTTCGGAGAAACGGAATGTTTTCAGACGACCTTTTATATCGGCAAAAAAAAGGCGATACCTTTCAGTACCGCCAAAGCTGCTTTGGTGATGAAACCGGTTATTTCGAGGCGCAGCGGAAGCCTAGGTTGTGCAGGACGTATTTGGATTGCAGGCTGGTGCGTATGCCGTAGCGCAGGAAGGCGGCGTAATTCGATGGGTCGCTGGAGCCTACGGATGCGCCGCTGCAAAACATTTGCGTATCGGCATTGCCAGACGAGAGCAGGCTGCTGTTGAAGTCTTCCGTCCATTCCCAAATCAAGCCGTGCATATCGTAAATGCCCCAGTAGTTGGGTTTGCTTTTGCCGACATCGCGCAAGCCGTTTCTGCCGCCGTCTGCATACCAGTCAAGAATGGTACGGTTGTAGCCGGGTTCGGCAGAACCGTTTTTCTGTGTGGCGGAAGCAAGTCCGGCAAATTCCCATTGGTCTATGGTCGGCAGGCGTTTGCCTTGCGCAGTGCAGTAGGCATTGGCGGCAAACCAAGATACGTTGGTTACCGGATGTTTCAGTTCGTTGGGTTTGGGCGCGTAGCTGTTGCTGCCGGTTTTAACCCAGTGTTTGAGGTAGGCAGGTTCGGCTTGTTTGGAGCTGACTTTGCCTTTTTGCCACTGCGGGTGTTTTTTGACAAACTCTGCAAATTCGGCATTGGTAACGGGATATTTGTCGATTTGGAAGGGTTTGACTTTAATGAGGCTTGTTTCTTTCTTCAGATAGAGCGGGCGGTAGCTGCCTCCTTCAACTTTTGCCATTTCGGCTGCCGCTGCACTGCCGCTTGCGACAAGGGTAAAGAAGGCGAGGAGTGGTATGAGTTTCATAACGGGCTTTCTAATCTGAATGCGGGGTATTAGGCTTTGATTATATAGCGAAACCGGATAAAAATCCTTAGAGGCCGTCTGATTATTGTGCTTTTGGCTTGTCGGGTTCGTGAATGCTTGAAACCAGTTTTTCAGACGACCTTCGATACTTGATAGGTCGTCTGAAAAACCAATCTTTCGATTGGTCGTGGAAGAAAGCCACTGTTGTCCTTGCATCAGCCGGAACAGCAGTGGCTTTTTTCTGTTTCTATGCCAAGATGGCTAGATTAGTTGTAGCCTTTATTTACCTGCAGATGCTGCGGAAGCAGGCGCTGCTGCTGAAGCAGCTGGAGCAGAAGCGGCAGGAGCTGAAGCGGCACCGCTACCTGCATAGGCTTTGTCTTCCAGTTTTTTGGTCATGATTTCAGGGTTCTCTGCGCCCTCTACTTTCAATTGACCCAACGCGCCTTTGTTGAACGCACGGAAGAGAGAGTGGTCAACCACAGTATAGCTGCCCGGAATATCGGCTTTAAATTCGATAATCGCTGCGCCACCGGCAGGGATCAGAGTACTTTGTACGTTTTCGTTGATCAGTTTGCCGCCTTCTACGTAAACTTTGTCGAAGATCTCACCGATAACGTGGAAGGAAGAAACGAGGTTCGGACCACCGTTACCAACGTACATACGGACGGTTTCGCCTGCTTTGGCTTTCAGGGCGTTGTCGCCGGCGATAGCGCCTACGTGACCGTTAAATACAACGTATTCAGGTTGTTCGGCGATGGCTTTGTCCATATCGAACGGTTGCAGGCCTTGCGCACCTTTTTTACCTTTGGTGTAGAAGTCGCCTTGTACGATGTAGAACTCTTTGTCCACTTTAGGCAGACCTTCTTTAGGTTCAACCAAGATCAGACCGTACATACCGTTGGCGATGTGCATACCGACAGGGGCAACGGCACAGTGGTAGATGTACAGACCGGGTTGCAGGGCTTTGAAGCTGAATGTAGAAGTACGGCCCGGGGCAGTGAAGCTGGCTTCTGCACCACCGCCTGGACCGGTAGCAGCGTGGAAGTCAACGTTGTGCGGTACGGTAGAAGACGGGTTGTTAGAGAATTCGACTTCCACGGTATCGCCTTCGCGTACGCGGATCATGCGGCCCGGAACGTCGCCGTTAAATGTCCAATAGTGGTATTCCACGCCATCGTCCATTTTCATGGTTTTTTCGACGGTTTCCATTTTCACGCGGACACGTGCAGGATGGTCGCGGTCGATGGCAGGCGGAACTTCAGGAGCGTGGGTAGTTACCGCGTCGATAACAGGCAGCTCGGCAGCGGGGGTTTCGGCAGCAGCTTGAGCACCGGAAGCAGGAGCCTCGGAAGCTGCAGGAGCGGAAGCGGAAGCGGTTTGCTCGGCAGGTTTTTGGGCAGCTTGCTCACCACAGGCGGCTAAAGCAAAAACTGAAGCAATGATTGCAGCTAAAGCTTGGCGTTTCATAGTTGTCATTTCCTTTAATAACTATTTTAAGAAGGTCAGGGTATATTTTTTCAACCTTTGTCGTCCGCGGCATACCGCTTTCGGCTCTTTCAAACTGCCTTATTCTGGGTCGTCTGAAAAGCATCTCTTATGAACTTTTGTAGGATTATGTAGGGGGTTTTGCCGCTATATCTTGACCTAAATCAATTAATTCATCAAAGATGAACTTTTACTACCTAATTTAATACCTAATTAATACTTAATAATTAGATAAAACTACATCAAATCATCTATTATTGCTCACATGTTTTATCCAATTCTTTACAAAAATGTCATCGTATTTTTGATAATAAGAATTATTATTGACTATATACCTGTTTTTTAAAGATTGTTGTTAAGAGAATATTTCTTTTGCCTGAAAAGAGTGCTACAATCTTTAACATTCATATAGTATGAATTTATAAGCAACCACTTTTTACCAAAATAAGGAGTTCTGAAATGGGACAGTACAAGAAGCTATGGTACTTGCTGTTTGCCGTCCTGGCAGTCTGCTTTACCATTCTTGGCTACATGGGCAGCGAGGTTTATAAAAAAGCCCCGCCTTACCCTGAGAGAGTCGTTTCGGCATCAGGCACTCAGCTGATGACCAAAGACGATATTTTGGCAGGTCAGTCAGCCTGGCAAACCACCGGCGGTATGGAAGTCGGTTCCGTATTGGGACACGGCGCATACCAAGCTCCGGACTGGACAGCCGACTGGCTGCACCGCGAGCTTGTCGCATGGTTGGATTTGACTGCGCAAGAGACTTACGGCAAAAAATTCAACGAAGTTTCTCCTGAAGAACAAGCCGTACTGAAAACCCGCCTTACCGACGAATACCGCAACCAAAGCCGTATTAAAGAAGACGGCAGCGTCGTTATCAGCGATACCCGTGTCAAAGCCATTGAGAGCATCCTGCCTTACTACCACGGCGTATACAGCGACGATCCCGCCCTTCAGACGACCCGCGAACACTTCGCAATGAAAAACAACACATTGCCAAGCAAAGAAGCGCGTGAAAAACTGTTCAACTTCTTCTTCTGGACTTCATGGTCTGCCTCGACCAACCGTCCTGACGAAACTTTCACCTACACCAACAACTGGCCGCACGAGCCTCTGATCAACAACGTGCCGACTACTGAAAACTACATGTGGTCGTTCACCAGCGTTGTCCTGCTCTTGATGGGTATCGGCCTGCTGATGTGGGGTTACTCCTTCCTGACCAAACACGAAGAAGTAGAAGTTCCGACTGAAGACCCGATTTCCAAAGTACAGCTGACTCCTTCCCAAAAAGCATTGGGCAAATACGTCTTCCTGACAGTCGCCCTGTTTGTGGTACAAGTGTTGCTGGGCGGCCTGACCGCGCACTACACCGTCGAAGGTCAAGGCTTCTACGGCATCGACGAAGCACTCGGCTTCGAAATGTCCGACTGGTTCCCTTACGCATTGACCCGTACTTGGCACATCCAATCCGCCATCTTCTGGATTGCAACCGGCTTCCTGACAGCAGGTCTGTTCCTGGCCCCGATTGTTAACGGCGGCAAAGATCCCAAGTTCCAACGCGCCGGCGTAAACTTCCTGTACATCGCCCTGTTCATCGTAGTCGGCGGTTCTTACGCAGGTAACTTCTTCGCCCTGACCCACGTCATTCCGCCTGAATTCAACTTCTGGTTCGGACACCAAGGTTACGAATACCTCGACTTGGGCCGTTTCTGGCAACTCCTGCTGATGGTCGGCCTGCTGTTGTGGCTGTTCCTGATGCTGCGCTGTACCGTTTCCGCCTTTAAAGAAAAAGGCGTGGACAAAAACCTGCTGGCAATCTTCGTTGCCTCTATGGTCGGTGTCGGCGTGTTCTACGCGCCCGGTCTGTTCTACGGCGAAAAATCCCCGATTGCCGTTATGGAATACTGGCGCTGGTGGGTGGTTCACCTGTGGGTAGAAGGCTTCTTCGAAGTATTCGCTACCGCAGCTTTTGCCTTCATCTTCTACAACATGGGCTTCGTCCGCCGCAGTACCGCTACCGCATCCACTCTGGCCGCCGCCGCCATCTTCATGTTGGGCGGTATCCCGGGTACGCTGCACCACCTGTACTTCTCCGGTTCTACCTCCGCCTCTATGGCAATCGGTGCCTGCTTCTCCGCATTGGAAGTCGTACCGCTGGTATTGCTGGGTCGTGAAGCTTACGAACACTGGTCTTACCAACACCTGTCCGAATGGGCGAAACGCCTGCGTTGGCCGCTGATGTGCTTCGTAGCAGTTGCCTTCTGGAACATGATCGGTGCCGGCGTATTCGGCTTCCTGATTAACCCGCCGATTTCCCTGTTCTACATCCAAGGTCTGAACACTACCGCGGTTCACGCACACGCAGCCTTGTTCGGTGTGTACGGCTTCTTGGCACTGGGCTTCGTCTTGCTGGTTGCCCGCTACCTGAAACCAAACGCAAAATTCGACGACAAACTCATGACTTGGGGCTTCTGGCTGCTCAACGGCGGCTTGGTCGGCATGATCGCCATCAGCCTGCTGCCTGTCGGCGCCATTCAAGCATACGCCTCCATCACTCATGGTCTGTGGTATGCCCGTAGCGAAGAATTCCTGCAAATGGAAATCCTCGACACCCTGCGCTGGGTACGCACAGCAGCCGACTTGATCTTCATCGGCGGTGCAATCTGCGTAGCCATCCAAGCAACCAAAATCGTATTCAGCCGCGATAAATAAATCCTAGCTTGAATACCCTGCAAAAGGTCGTCTGAACATTTTCAGACGACCTTTTTTGATGCCTGCCAACTTTCACTTCAGCAACAGCCCATCCCCGTTTAACTGCCATACGCACCGAATACCCCTCTTTACCCATCCATCCCTACCCTACTCCCCGCCCCCACTCCAACAAATTGAATCCCTCCCCATCCCGCGACAACCGCCTCCCCGTTTTCCCTATTTTTCAGACGACCCCAATGCCGTTTAGAAAACAAGGTCGTCTGAAACCGAAAACAAACAAAACACAGACAACAAAAAACCGCACATCGAAGCGCGGTCGGTTTTAAAACGGTTTTTGTCGGAACGAAAAGCGAAGAGCTTTTCAGACGACCTCTGTTTATTTAGAAGTCGTCTGAAAATTCATTTAGTAACGGAGATAGTCGGGATGGCGGGAACAGCCTGAATATTTAA
>NZ_KV838082.1:126463-138071 GCF_001838645.1 Neisseria sp. HMSC70E02
AGTCGGGATGGCGGGAACAGCCTGAATATTTAATTTCGCATTTGAACGGTTTTCCCTTCTCACAAACCTCAATTGCTTCTTTTTCAGCTCCCTCAACGTAATCATGCCCTCCTATCCCGGCAACACGACCTTTCCCTATCTCGCCACCTACTGCAATCGCAGCACAGGAGTTACGGTATTCGGTTACCATATGGCAACCTTGTCCCTTACGAGATATAGGGTTTTTGCCACCTCCAGCTTTAATACAGTTTTCCAATGCCTCTTTATTAGCAGAACGGTAACCTTCAGTATTGTTCTCAGATATACCAATAGCACGATTGGCAGCATTATAATAAATCGCTCCCCAACGAGTAGGAATATTAATCACGTTACGTTGCGAAGAACCCTTTCCTCCCCAACCGCACGCGCTGCCATCGACAGTTTGGCAATAACCGTCAGTCGGATTCCCTCCCAAAGGGTTGCCCAAGGCAGTAAAACTATTCAATGCCATCAATATCAAAAATATCTTCTTCATCTTTATACCTCTTAATCTTTTTCGCTATTCGTTTCTCTCAAAACCCTGCTGCATAGCTCAGCATCGCTTTCGACCCTATCGCTGCAAAATAAGTTTTCAGACGACCTCTGAGCATTTAGGGGTCGTCTGAAAATTCATTTAGTAACGAAGGTAGTCGGGATGGCGGGAACAGCCTGAATATTTAATAACACACTCATTAGAATATTTACTACATTCAGCTAAAGCTTTTTGTTCTGCTTTTTCTATATAATCATCACCAGACCATCCCGTACCACCTTTCCCTTCTTCCTTGCCTCCAACAGCAAAAGCTGCACAAACATTACGATATTCATGTTTCAACCTGCAACCTTTACCATCACGAGCAATCGGATTTTGACCGCCACCGGCTTTAATACAACTTGCCAACGCCTCTCGACGGGCAGATCTTTCGCCTTCGGTATTATTTTCCGAATAACCCACCGCACGATTGACGGGGTTAAAGTAAACAGCTCCCCAACGATTAGGAATATTGATAACCCGACGCGCCTGCCCTCCTGACTGATTATTACCGCTACACCCCGCCAAGTCCGGTCTTTGAATACAAGGATTCATCACAGGATCGTTAATCGCATTCAATCCGTCGGCTAAAACAAAGGGGCTAACCTGCATTGCCAACAACATCAAAAATATCTTCTTCATCTTTATACCTCTTAATCTTTCACGCTATTCGTTTCTCTCAAAACCCTGCCGCATAACTCGGCATCGCTTTCGACCCTATCGCTGCAAAATAAGTTTTCAGACGACCTCTGAGCATTTAGGGGTCGTCTGAAAATTCATTTAGTAACGAAGGTAGTCTGGATGGCGGGAACAGCCTGAATAGCGGATGGTGCATTTAAAAGGGCGATTTTTTTCACAGGAATCAATAGCATTTTGTTCAGCAGTCTCCAAGTTGAAATCACTTTTAGCAGAAACACGACCATTCCCTATTACACCACCAATTGCAATTGCTCCACATCCATTTACATACTCAGTCATAAAATGACATCCCTGACCATTAGAAGCTATTGGATTTTTGCCACCACCATTTTTAATACAGTCAGCTAGTGCTTCTCGTCTTGCTGACTCTGCACTTTTAGTATTGTTTTCAGATACTCCTATGGCTCGATTTGCGCCATTAAAATAAATAGCACCCCATCTATCAGGAATGTTAATAACCCGTTTTGTTTGCCCCATTGGTCGGTTATTACCCGCGCAACCCGGTAAATCAGGATGATAGGCACAAGGATTGCTCATTTCGTTTGCGTTCGCGAAACCGCTTAAAATCATGGCAGCCATTAATAATATATGCTTCATCGGTTTATTCCTTATTTTTGAACATCAATCATATTCTTACTTTACCCTGCTCCCCAAGCAACCCAGTCAAAATCAGACGGACTGTTCCCACTTTATAGTTCATCGCCACACAATAAAGTTTCAGACGACCCCTAGTCCTTCAGGGGTCGTCTGAAAAAACAAATCAATCGACAATGCTGCCGTATTGCTTTGTGAAACTTACAAAACGCCTTGATGGGCGGTATCGTGTCCCAAAGCGGTCAGGAATTGCGACATGCTGTATGTTTCGCCTGAGGCGGCAAACTTGAACGCATCTACGGTATCGCCGCCATCTGAGGAGTGGACGGCATCCAAGACGGTCAGGGTGTCGTCGCTGCCTTTGAGTTTGACCACCCAGTTCTCTTTGTTGTTTCCTGCTTTATTGATTTCCAAATCGATGTCTTTCAGCGTCAGATTGCCTGAGAACAATACGGTATTGTCCTCGCCGCTTGCGTTCAGCGACAATTTGTCATGCCCGCTGCCTTTGCCGAAGGTAATCGTATTGGCATAGCTGCCGCCGGAAATGGTGTCATTGCCTGCGCCGGCATCAATGGTGCTGTCGTGTCCGACTTTGACGGTGTCGTCGCCGCTGCCGCCGATAAAGGTGGTTTTACCGCCGTAGTTGCCTGAAACGCTGACGGTATCGCCGTTGTCGGTACCGTGGATAATGCGGTTGGAGCCTTCGTACAGCCGTTGCTCAAAGGTATCGCTGTCGTCATTCAGGTATTGAATAATCGTGCCGTCTTTGCGGACATGGGATACTTTCAAGCCGAAATGTTCGATGATTTGTTCCGTGCTGTATGTGCCGTTGTCGAATTGGAACTCGGATATGGCGCCTTGCGAACCCATTTGGTTTTTAATCGTCAATACGTCATTGCTGCCTTTGATGGAAACGGTCCATGTGTTGCCGTTCAGACGGGGGTTGATGGTGTAGTCAAACGGATCGGGCGTGTAGTCGATGCCGGTTTTGTCGTAGCCCGGGGTCACGGAAATATTCAAGTCATCCAATGTCAAGCCGCCGGTAAATTTTACGGCGTTGCTGATGGAGGTGGGATTGAATTCTTCGTCGATATCGAAACCGAAGTCGAAAATGGTGTCGTGTCCGTATCCTTTGCCGAAGACATAGGTATCACGCCCATCGCCGCCTTCCAGATAGTCATCGCCTGCGCCGCCGTCGAGGTAATCGGCTCCGACCCGCGCATACAGTTTGTCATTGCCGTTTCCGCCGTACAGTTTGTCGTCTGAAGACCATTCGTTGCCCCAGTAGGTCGTGCCTTCGTCTCGGATAATGTCGTCGCCGTCCATGCCGTAAATCACGTCCCTGCCGTCTGTGCCGGAACTTAATTCGTCATTAAACTTGCTGCCGACAATCACATCGTCGTTCGGCGTGCCTTCATTTTTGATGCCTTGGTCGGCTTTTCCGGTGTTGACGGCTTTGAGCAGGGTTTCGGCTGTATAGTTTTCGCCGAGGAATTGGAATTGGTTGATGGAAATATGTCCTTGGGCGTCAACTTGGTTTTGAATGGTTGCCGAGCCGTTGGCGGATGTGATTTCCCAGTTTTTGCTGCCGTCGGCATTGTCGATGACGTTTACTTTGATGTCGCTGACACGGAGGTCGTCTGAAAACTTCAGGGTATTGTTGCCTTGATTGTCGATAATCGTATCGTCGCTGCCGTAAATATAGGTGTCGTTGCCTGTTCCGCCTTTCAACATATCTTTGCCTGCTCCTCCGATTAAAGTGTCGTCGCCTGCGTCGCCGTTGATGGTGTCGTTGCCATCGCCGCCGTCCAAATAGTCATTGCCGTCGCCGCCGTTAATGTTGTCGTTGCCGCCCATGCCGTAAACGGTATCGTTGCCGCGGCCGCTATTGAGTCGGTTGTGTCCGTCGTTGCCGGTCAGGGTGTTGTTGCTGTTGTTGCCTGCCGCGTAGATATTGGCGTTGCCGGTCAGGGTAACGTTTTCAACGTGGGTTGAGGCGGTATAAGAAACGCTGCTGATCACGGTATCATTGCCTTCGCCGCTATTCTCAACGACAACATCTTTTGCGTTATCCACATAGTAAGTATCGTCTCCGATGCCGCCGCGCATCATGTCCGCGCCTGCTTTGCCGTCGATGACGTCATTGCCGACGGTACCGTTCAGCGCGTCGTTCCCATCCGTGCCTTCAATACGTTCGCCTGCATTGTCGCGTATTTCTACTTGCGCTTGGGTGGCTTTGATGAATTGGTTGAGGTTTAATGTGCCGTTTGCGAAAACAAACCGTTGGACGGAAGGCATATTGCTGCCTTCTTGGTATTGATTGGAAATGGTCAGGACGGATTGGGTGTGTTTCACTGCGATACGCCAGTCCTGTCCGCCCTCTGCATTGCGCACGGCGGTAACCGTCAGATCGTCTGCGCTGAGACCGTCTAAAAAGCGGATGCTGTTGCTGCCTTGGCGGTCAATTACTGTATCTTTGCCGCTTTTTTCGCCGAACAAATAGGTATCGTTGCCTTCCCCCCCTTGCAATACGTCGTTTCCTGCCGCGCCGTCCAAGATATCGTTGCCTTCATCGCCGAACAGTTGGTCGTCGCCTTCCCCCCCGTTGATGTTGTCGTGACCTGCGCCCCCGTAAACCGTATCATTGCCGCGCCCGCTATACAGGCGGTTGTTGCCGCTGTTGCCGACCAATACGTTGTCTGAATTGTTGCCCGCGCCATAAATATTATCCGAACCGGTCAAAACCAAGTTTTCGACATTGTTCGGCAAGGTGTAGCTGACATTGCTATAAACGGTATCCTGTCCTTCATTTGCCTTTTCCACAATGTTGTCTGCGGTATGGGTGGCATAATAGACATCATTGCCCTTGGTTCCTTGAAAAACCTTGGGTTCGGATGACTTTTCCAAAGATGCGGAGTGTGCGGCGGCTTCTTCAGAAACGATTGCGCGAAAGACTTGTTTTGTATCCATGATATTATTTTTTCCGTGAGCTGACGGTTGCCTATCCGGGGAGATGGGATAAATAACCAGATTGGGGGGATCGTAATTTATTGATTGAATCGTTACACGCAGTCGAACTGCGTGGCTTCCTTAGACTGCTTTATCCTCAACAAGTTCTAACTCTTTCTCAAAACATTATTTAATCGGAATTTATATTTCAATTGATTAATTTGTTTATCATTTATGCCAAATTGAATTCAAACCAAGATTAAGCGTTGGGCAACGCCGTACTGCGCCAATCCAATCCGCTATAAAACAAAAAGGTCGTCTGAAAACCACTTTTCATGGTTTTCAGACGACCTTTTATTTACAACGGTAAATTACAGCGAGCGGGCGACTTCGACGATGTCGAAGCATTCCAGCTGGTCGCCTTCCATAATTTCGTTGTAGCCTTTGATCATCAAGCCGCACTCGAAGCCCATGCGGACTTCTTTGACGTCGTCTTTGTAGCGTTTCAAAGAAGACAGTTCGCCGGTGTGGATGACCACGTTGTTGCGGATGAGGCGGATATGGGAATCGCGTTTGACCACGCCGTCGGTAACCATACAGCCTGCGATGTTGCCGACTTTGGATACGCTGATGACCTGACGGATTTCGACCATACCGGTAACCTGCTCTTTCTCTTCCGGCGCCAGCATGCCGCTCATGGCTGCTTTGACGTCGTCGATGGCATCGTAAATGATGTTGTAGTAGCGGATTTCCACGTTTTCATTTTCGGCAAGTTTGCGCGAAGAAGCGTCTGCACGCACGTTAAAGCCGATGATGAACGCGCCTGAAGCGATGGCAAGGTTGACGTCCGATTCAGTAATACCGCCCACGCCGCTGTGCAATACGTTCACTTTCACTTCGTCGGTGGACAGTTTTTTCAGGCTACCCGCCAAAGCTTCGTAAGAACCTTGTACGTCTGCTTTGATGATGACCGACAGGGATTGGGCTTGGTTTTCGCCCATGTTGTTGAACATATTTTCCAGCTTCGCCGCCTGCTGTTTGGCAAGGCGCACGTCGCGGTATTTGCCTTGGCGGAAGAGCGCGATTTCGCGGGCTTTTTTCTCGTCTGCCAACACCATTGCGTCTTCACCGGCGTTCGGTACGTCGGACAAGCCGAGGATTTCGACCGGAATAGACGGGCCGGCTTCGTTGACGGCTTTACCGTTTTCATCAACCATCGCGCGGATTTTACCGAACGCAGTACCGGCAAGCAGCATATCGCCTTTTTTCAGCGTACCGCTTTGCACCAAGAGGGTGGCAACCGCGCCGCGTCCTTTGTCCAGACGGGCTTCGACGATGATGCCTTTCGCGGGCGCATCGACAGGGGCAGTCAGTTCCAATACCTCGGCCTCAAGCAATACGGCTTCGAGCAATGCGTCGATATTGATGCCTTTTTTGGCGGACACATCGATAAATTGCACATCGCCGCCCCATTCGTCCGGCACGACTTCATGCGCGGTCAACTCTTGGCGGATGCGCTCGGGGTTGGCAGCCTCTTTATCGATTTTGTTCACGGCAACCACCATCGGTACGCCCGCTGCTTTAGCATGAGCAATGGCTTCGATGGTTTGCGGCATCACGCCGTCGTCGGCTGCGACCACGAGAATCACGATGTCGGTTGCTTTCGCACCGCGCGCACGCATGGCGGTAAACGCTTCGTGACCCGGGGTATCCAAGAAGGTAATCACACCACGAGGGGTTTCAACATGGTATGCACCAATGTGCTGGGTAATGCCGCCCGCTTCGCCTTGTACCACTTTGGCGCGGCGGATGTAGTCCAGCAGGGAAGTTTTACCGTGGTCGACGTGACCCATGACGGTAACGACCGGCGGACGCGGCAATGCTTCGGCTTCTACAGCTTCCACGCCTTCATCCAAGAATGCTTCGGGATCGTCGGCGGCGGCAGGTTTGCCGATGTGGCCGAGTTCTTCCACCACAATCAGGGCGGTGTCTTGGTCGATGGATTGGTTGATGGTGACCATCATGCCCATTTTCATCAGGGCTTTGACCACTTCCACGCCTTTGACTGCCATTTTGTGCGCCAAATCGGCAACGGTAATGGTTTCGGGAACCAAGACTTCGTGTACGACGGGTTCGGTCGGTGCTTGGAAGGCGTGTTGGTTCGGCTCGAGTTTGAGTTTCTTGCCTTTTTTACCGCTGCGTACGCGCTCGTCGTCGCCGTTACGCGCATTGCGGTCGCGTCCGCCTTTACCGCCTTTGCCTTTGGCGTTTCGGCCTTGGTTGTCATCGTCGCGGTTGTGGCGGTCTTCTTTTTTCGCACGGGCAGGATTGGCGGCTTTGCCTTCTGCGGGCACGGCTTTGGCTTTTTCGGCAGGCTTGCGCTGCTCGGCAGCTTTGGCTTCGGCTGCGGGCTTGGCTTGCTGATCCGCCTGTTGTTTCATGGCTTCACGGCGCGCTTGACGCTCTTGTTTTTCTTTCAACAAGGCTTCTTGATGGGCGCGTAAAGCGGCGGCGCGGCGTGCTTCTTCGTCGCGTTGCGCTTGCTCTTCCGCGCTGACCACAGGTTGCGGAGCGGCAGGGGCAGCCGGTTTGGCTGCTTTTTTCGCGTCTTTGCCTTTATTGCCTTTGTCTTGTTTAGGTTTGGCTTTGCCTTCGGCAGGTTTTTCAGACGACCTTTGGGCAGGTTTGTCTTCAGCCTGAACTGCTTGTGCAGCAGGTTCTGCCGGTTTGTCGTCGGCTTTGCTTTCAGCTGCTTTTACGTCGGCAGGTTTTTCAGCCGCTTCAACAAGTTTCGCTTCTTCCGCTTTGACTTTCGGCTCGGCTTTTGCCGCTTTGGCAGCCTTCAACTTCGCAGCTTCCGCTTCGGCTTTCGCACGCGCTTCGGCACGGGCGGCGGCCTCAGCTTCGGCTTTCGCCTGTTCTGCGGCTTGGTCTTTCGCTTCTGCCTGCTCGGCTTTTTGTGCTTCAGATGCTGCTTTGGCTTTAGCTTCGGCGGCAAGCTCTTCCGGCGAAGGAATCGTTACGGAACGGCCGCGTTTGCGTTCGACTTTGACGCCGCTGACAGTGCTGACTTCGGTTTTTTTGCGGCGGATACTGATGGTTCCGCCGTCATTGCCGTTTTTCTTTTTCAGATAGGCGTTCAGCAGTTGCTTGTCGTCCAGCGTCAGGGAATCGCTGCCGCTGCTTTTATTGACGCCGGCTTCTTTCAGTTGTTTCAGCAAATCATCGACGGGGCGTTTCAGTTCGGCGGCAAATTGTTCTACGGTTGTGTTACTCATCTGTACCCCCATTAGTTCTCTTCGGTAAACCAGTGTTCGCGGGCAGCAAGAATCACTTTTTTCGCCGCTTCTTCATCTACACCGGTTATTTCAATCAGTTCGTCAACGGCAAGTTCGGCCAGATCGTCGCGGGTGGTTACGCCGGCTTCCGCCAGTTTGCGGAGCATATCGGAATCTACGCCGTCCAGATTGCGCATGTCGTCTGAAACTTCTTCCAGCTTCTCTTCGGACGCAATCGCCATGGTCAGAATCGCATCACGGGCGCGGTTGCGCAGGGTTTCGACGATTTCTTCGTCAAAACCTTCGATGGCGAGCAGTTCGGCAGCCGGAACGTAAGCAACTTCTTCCAGCGTGGCAAAACCTTCTTCCACCAAAATATCGGCGGTTTCGTCGTCGATGTTCAGATACGCGGTGAAGAGGTCGCGGATGGCCGCGTCTTCGGCGGCGGTGCGTTCGTCCGCCTCTTCGACGGTCATGATGTTCAACTGCCAACCTGTCAAATCAGATGCCAAGCGCACGTTTTGACCGCCGCGGCCGATGGCAAGCGCAAGCTGGTCTTCGGCAACGATCACATCAACCGCGTGTTTGTCATCGTCAATCACGATGCGGCTGACTTCGGCAGGAGACAGCGCGTTCATCACGAACTCGGCAGTTTCAGACGACCACAACACCACATCAATGCGCTCGCCTGCCAATTCGTTGCTGACGGCGTTCACACGGGAGCCGCGCACGCCGATACAGGTGCCTTGCGGATCGATGCGTTGGTCGTTGGCTTTGACCGCCACTTTCGCACGTTGGCCCGGATCACGCGCCACTTCGCGGATTTCCAACAAACCGTCTGCAATTTCAGGCACTTCCATTTCGTACAGCTTCGCAAGGAAATCGCCCGAGGTACGGCTGAGGATGACTTGTTTGCGGCCGGTGTTGCCGATTTCGTCCACACGCAAAAACAGCGCGCGGATACGGTCGCCGCCGCGGAAGTTTTCACGCGGAATCATTTGTTCGCGCGGAATCAGCGCGTCCAGCTTGCCCGGAACGACTTCGACGATGATGCCGTGGCGCTCTACGCGTTTTACCGTACCTGAAACGATGTCTTCCTTAACGGCCAAGAATTCGTTCAGATTTTGCTCGCGCTCGGCATCGCGGATGCGTTGCAGGATGATTTGTTTGGCAGTTTGCGCGGCTTGGCGGCCAAAGCCTTCGTTCGGCAGCGTTTCTTCGTAGTAGTCGCCGATTTGAATGTCGGTACCCGGAATTTCTTCTTGGATTTCTTCGATGGTTTTTTCCAGGTCGGGATAGGTGTAATCCTCGTCGGCAACAATCAGCCAGCGGCGGTAAGTATGATATTCGCCGGTATCGCGGTCGATTTCGACGCGCACGTCCATGTGCTCGCGGTCGGCTTTTTTCTTGGCTGCGGTAGAAAGGGCAAATTCCAATGCTTGGAACACCACTTCCGCTTCAACGTTTTTCTCGCTTGCCAACGCTTCGGCAAGTTGCAACATTTCGCGACTCATTTTTTAGAATCTCCAATATCAAGTTTTAAAATTTAAATTCGGGGCGCAGGCGGGCTTTATCGATATTATCCAAGCCGATTTGCGCGGTTTTGCCGTCGAAAGAGAGCGTTACGGTATCGTTTTCACAACCCTCGATGCGGCCGATAAAATTCTTTTGTCCGTCAACCGGCAGGCGGGTTTTGATTTTTGCCTGTTGTCCTGCAAAGCGCACGAAATCGGCGGCTTTTTTCAGAGGCCGGTCAAGGCCGGGGCTGGAAATTTCCAGATTTTTATAATCGATATCTTCCACCATGAACACGCGGCTCAAATGATTGCTGACGGTCGCGCAGTCTTCGACGGTAATCCCGCCTTCCTTATCGATAAACACGCGCAGCGTGCCTTGCGCAGTCAGCTCGAAATCGACCAGTTCGTAGCCCAAACCCGGCAGGGTTTTTTCGAGAATTGTTTGAATATCCATGAATCTCCCGGAGTACATAAACAAAAAAATGGCCCCGTGGCCATTTTTCGTCAAAATTGAAAAATTGGCTTATTATAACCGCTTTCCACTCAAAAGAAAAGCGTTGATTTATCGCGGCTTTTTTCAGACGACCTCATAGAATGAACACGCCTGGCGGCATAAAACCAATCTTAAAATTGTTGACAAAAACGGTCGTCTGAAAAACCACTATTAAACCTTACCCATTGATAATCATCATTTTATTTCCAATCTTTCTTTTTCAGACGACCCCATTTCCCTACCATACGGCTTGCACGAAGCACGCCGTCATTCTAAAATCCAAAGCTGTTATCATCGAAACAAAAAGGCATTGCCATGTCCGCCCGCCCCATCTACAACTTTTCCGCAGGCCCCGCCGTCCTGCCCGAAGCCGTATTGCGTACCGCGCAGCAAGAAATGCTCGACTACAACGGCACAGGCTTCCCCGTCATGGCGATGAGCCACCGCTCGGAAATGTTCCTCAGCATCCTCCATCACGCCGAACAAGACCTGCGCACGCTGCTGAACATTCCTTCCAACTACAAAATCCTGTTCCTGCAAGGCGGCGCAACCACACAATTCAACATGGTTGCGATGAACCTGGCGCATGGCTTCCCGTCCGCCGACGCAGTGGTAACGGGCAACTGGAGCCGCATCGCCTACGAACAAATGAGCCGTCTGACCGATGCCGAAATCCGACTGGCTGCGCACGGCGGCGAACAATTCGACTATATCGCCCTGCCACCCGTCGAAACTTGGGACATAGACAAAAACTCCGCCTTCGTCCACTTCGTCATCAACGAGACCGTCAACGGCCTGCAATACCAAACCGTTCCCAAACTTTCAGACGACCTGCCGCCGCTCGTTTGCGATATGTCCAGCGAAATCCTCTCGCGCGAGTTTGACGTTTCCGACTACGGGCTGATTTACGCGGGCGCACAAAAAAACATCGGTCCCGCCGGCGCAACCGTCGTCATCATCCGCGAAGACCTGCTCGACCGCTGCCCCGAGAGCATTCCCGACGTCTTCAACTACCGCTCCCACCTCAACCGCGACGGCATGTACAACACCCCGTCAACCTACGCCATTTATATGTCCGGTTTAGTATTCCGCTGGCTGCTGACGCAAGGCGGCGTGAAGAAAATCGAAGCCGTCAACAACATCAAAGCCCAAACGCTTTACGGTGCCATCGACGGCAGCGGCGGCTTCTACATCAACCGAATCCGCCCCGATGCCCGCTCGAAAATGAACGTCGTCTTCCAAACCGCCTCAGCCGAACTCGACCGCCGCTTTGTCCTCGAAGCCGAACTGCAAGGCTTATCCCTGCTTAAAGGCTACAAAACCGTCGGCGGCATGCGCGCCAGCATCTACAACGCCATGCCGCTCGAAGGCGTACAGGCATTGGCGGACTTTATGAGCGATTTCCAACGGCGTTACGGCTAAGACAAAATGCGCCTTTAAAAGCACAGCCGATTCAACACAAATCTCAAGCGCGGATGAATGCGTACCGTAATCAGGTATAGTGGATTAAATTTAAATCAGGACAAGG
>NZ_KV838082.1:138171-140054 GCF_001838645.1 Neisseria sp. HMSC70E02
ACGCCGTACCGGTTTAAAGTTAATCCACTATAAATCAACGATATTCTGTTAATGCCCGCTCCCTGAAAAACCCAAAAGGTCGTCTGAAAACCTTAAACCAAGATTTTCAGACGACCTTTTTTATCTGATACGACAGAGACTTGTCCCATTTAGACAAGCCCGCTGCAACTAAAGCTTACATCCCGCCGTAATTCGGTCCGCTTGCGCCTTCGGGACAAATCCAAGTGATGTTTTGCGTCGGGTCTTTGATGTCGCACGTTTTGCAGTGCACGCAGTTGGCGGCGTTGATTTGCAGGCGCGGGCTGCCGTTTTCTTCAACGATTTCATACACACCCGCCGGACAATAGCGCGTTTCGGGCGAGGCGTATTCTTTGTAGTTCACGTCTATCATCGTTTGCGGATTTTTCAGCACCAAATGGTCGGGCTGGTTTTCTTCGTGCGCGAGGTTGGCGAGGAAGACGCTGCTTAAGCGGTCAAAGGTCAACACGCCGTCGGGTTTCGGATAATCAATCGGCTTGCACGCGGCGGCTTTTTTGAGCTGCTCGTTGTCTTTGCCGTGATGTTTCAAGGTCCACGGAGCCTTGCCTCTGAAAATCATCTGGTCGATGCCTGTATAAAGCGAGCCAAGGTAAACGCCCCATTTGAATGACGGACGGACATTGCGCGCGGCGTAAAGCTCTTGATACAGCCAGCTTTGTTCAAAACGTTGCTGATAATCCGCTGCCTCTTTGCCGCTGTCGAAACCCTCCACTTCTTCAAGGTTTTCCAACAAGGGGAACACAGCTTCTGCGGCAAGCATGGCGGATTTCATCGCGGTATGAATACCTTTGATGCGCGGCATATTGAGGAAACCCGCCGCATCGCCGATTAAAACGCCGCCCTTGAACGAGAGCTTCGGCAGACTTTGCAGACCGCCTTCAATCAGCGAACGCGCGCCGTAAGCGATGCGGCGACCACCTTCGAAGGTTTTGCGGATTTCGGGATGGGTTTTGAAGCGTTGAAACTCTTCAAACGGCGACAGATAAGGGTTTTGATAGTCCAAACCGACCACGAAACCGACGGCGACCTTGTTGTCGTCGAAATGGTAAACAAACGCGCCGCCGTAGGTTTTGCTGTCCAGCGGCCAGCCCGCGCTGTGGATAACCAGACCTGGCTGATGTTTTTCAGACGACACTTCCCAAATTTCTTTGATGCCCAAGCCGTAAGTTTGCGGCTGGCTGTTTTGGTCGAGTTTGAAGCGTTCGATAACTTGTTTGGAAAGCGAACCGCGGCAACCTTCGGCAAACAGGGTTTGCTGCGCCCAAAGCTCCATGCCGGGCTGGAAACTGTCGGTCGGCTCGCCGTCTTTGCCGATGCCCATATTGCCGGTCGCAATGCCTTTAACCGAACCGTCTTCGTGATACAGCACTTCGGCGGCGGCGAAGCCCGGATAGATTTCCACGCCCATATTTTCTGCCTGCTCCGCCAACCAGCGTACGACTTCGCCCAAGCTGACGATATAGTTGCCATGATTGTCGAAATTCGGGGTAATAGGCAGATTGAACGCTTTTTTCTCAGTCAGGAACAACACTTTGTCCTGCGTTACCGCGCGCGTCAGCGGCGCGCCTTTTTCTTTCCAGTCGGGAATCAGCTCGTTCAGCGCAATCGGATCAATGACCGCACCCGCCAGCGAATGAGCACCCGCCTCAGAACCCTTCTCCACCACGCAAACGCTGATTTCGCGCCCGTTTTTTTCGGCAAGCTGCTTGAGTTTGATGGCGGCGGACAAACCCGACGGGCCTGCGCCGACAATCACGACATCGTATTGCATACTGTCGCGGGTGATGGATTCTGTCATGGCGGTTCCTGTGTATTTATAGTGGATTAACTTTAAATCAGGACAA
>NZ_KV838082.1:140154-160759 GCF_001838645.1 Neisseria sp. HMSC70E02
CGTACTGGTTTAAAGTTAATCCACTATATTATTGAATTGAAAACCCGCGATTATACAACGGGCACATATAGTTACCAAATACAACAAAGGTCGTCTGAAAACCATATTTTCGGTTTTCAGACGACCTTTTCATCTTTACTGTTATTTGGTTTTAAACCAGGCGAACCACACCAATACAATTACAAAACCGAAATAGGCGATGCTCCAGTACGGCAATGCAATGCCCAGCAGATAGTCCGGCACGGCACAATCGCCAAAGCCACGCACAATCGGTTCAAACCAGTCAAACAGCGGCCAGTCTTTTAAACGGAAAGTCCACGGCGCCCCGCAGGACGGCGCACTGCCGGGCGGCAGGCTTTGCAGCCACAATTGATAGGCAGCAACGCCCGCGCCATACACCGCTGGCACACTGACCAACAAGGCGCTAAACAGCCTGCTCAACTTAGAAGCCTGACGGGAAAAGGCTGCTGCCAAAGCCACCAACCCGACCGCCAAAACCGACAAACGCTGCAAAATACACAAAACGCAGGGATCCATCCCCAAAACATATTGCGAGACAAACGACCCGCAGGCAGCCAAGATCGATAAAACAACCAGAAAAAAGATAGTTTTTCTAAAAAAATTCATAACCTTAAACTTTCCAATTATTCAGACGACCTTTTACCGATTTCAAAACAACTGCCGCATCAGATGCGCATCGGCATGACGATGTATTTGAAGTTCGGATTATTCGGCACGGTAAACAAGGTCGAGCGGTTGGCATCGCCGAAGGCAAGCTGCATATCGTCGGAATGGATGTTGCGCAACACGTCCATCAGATAGCCGATGTTGAAACCGACTTCGAGTTCGCCGCCTTGGTAGGCGATCTCGAGTTCTTCGCGGGCTTCTTCCTGCTCGTTGTTGCTGCACACGACACTCAAGAGGCCTGGTTGCAGGAACAGGCGCGCGCCGCGGAATTTTTCGTTGGCAAGGATGGCGGCACGTTCAAGCGCGCCCAAAAGTTGGGTACGGGAAACGAGGAAGATTTTGTCGTTGTCCAGCGGGATGACGCGGTTGAAATCGGGGAATTTGCCGTCGATGACTTTGCTGACGATGGTCGTACCGTTGCATTGGAAGCGTACTTGGTTGTTGAGCAATTCGACGCTGATGGGTTCGGACGGGTTGTTCAGCAGTTTGAAGAGTTCCAAAACGGTTTTGCGCGGCAGGATGACTTCGGTTTTTGGCAATTCGGCTTCGATTTGGCTGGCGGCGTAGGCAAGGCGGTGACCGTCGGTGGCAACGAGGCGCAGTTGGTTACCTTCAACCTGCATCAGCAAGCCGTTGAGGTAGTAGCGGATGTCTTGCACTGCCATGCTGTATTGGACTTGCGAAAGCATGGTTTTGAAGGTTTCTTGCGACAGGGAAAACGCGGCGCTGATGTCTTCGCCGACGCTCATCAGCGGGAAGTCTTCGGCAGGCAGAGTTTGCAGGGCGAAGCGTGATTTGCCTGCACTCAGGGTCAGGCGGTTGTCTGCCCAGTCTAGCGAAACGATGGCGCTGTCGGGCAAAGCGCGCAGGATGTCTTGGAATTTTTTGGCGTTGGTGGTGATGCGGAAATCGCCCGCCTGACTTTCCGGGCCGGCTGTGTTGATTTGGATTTCCAAGTCGGTCGCCAAAAGTTTGGTTTGACCGTCTTTGCTTTCGAGCAGGACGTTAGAGAGGATGGGCAGGGTATGGCGGCGTTCGACGATACCGGTAACGGCTTGCAGCGGCTTGAGCAGACTGTCGCGGTCGGCTTGTAAAATCAGCATGGTCAATTCCTTTTGAATCGGTTATTTCGGATGTTTTTGAATCGGGTTCGGCGTGCGCGATGAATAATGCGTCGCCGTTAAAATCAAAGTGTATTTGCGTTTTCAGACGACCTTTTAAGAGAGGGGTCGTCTGAAAACCGGTTCTGACTCAGTTTTGAATCAGAATCAGGAGTTTTTCGTAATCTTGCGCCAACTCGGGATCTTCTTCGCGCAGTTTTGCTACGGCTTTCACGCCGTGCATGACGGTCGTGTGGTCGCGTCCGCCGAACGCGTCGCCGATGGACGGCAGGCTGAGGGTGGTCAGCTCTTTGGTCAGGCTCATGGCGACCTGACGCGGACGGGCAATGTTGCGCGTGCGCTTTTTGCCGAGTATATCGCTGATTTTAATACGGTAATATTTGGCAGTCGCGTCGATAATGGTGTCGGCAGTAATGATTTTGTGTTTTTCGGCGATGATGTCCTGCAAAGCCGTGCGCGCCAAATCCATGTCGATAACGGGGCGGTTCATAAAGCGGCTGCTGGCGCTGACGCGGTTGAACGCGCCTTCCAGTTCGCGCACGTTGGAACGAATCAGGTTGGCAACAAACAATGCGGCTTCGTCTTCAATGCTGATGCCTACCGCTTCTGCCTTTTTCTGCAAAATCGCCACGCGCATTTCCAGCTCGGGCGGCTCGAGTTCCAAAGTCAAACCCCATGAAAAACGCGATTTGAGGCGGTCGTCCATGCCTTCGATTTTCGCAGGCAACACGTCGCAAGTGAGGATGAGCTGTTTTTTCTCGTTGTGGAAATGGTTGTACAGATAGAAGAATTCTTCCATCGTGCGGTCTTTGCCTTTGATAAACTGGATGTCGTCGATAATCAGCAGGTCGTATTGTTTGTATTGCTGCTTGAACACATCGTAAGTATTGTTGCGCACCGCCTTCATAAAGCTGCGGATATAGTCGTCTGAATGCATATAACGCACTTTGGCGTCAGGACGGTTTTTCAGCAGTTCGTTGCCGATGGCCTGCACCAAGTGGGTTTTACCCAAACCCGTACTGCCGTACAGGAAAAACGGGTTGTAGCCCTGCCCCGGATTCTCCGCAATGGCTTGAGCGGCAGCGGCGGCAAGGCGGTTGCCCTTACCTTCTACCAAGGTATCGAATGTGTAGTCGCGCGACAGATTGGTCTGTTCGTAACGCGCTTCTTCCGCATCGCGTTGCGCTTCCGTTTTGGCTTTGGCAACGGCTTTGGATTCTGCGGGCGCGGCGGCAGGCTGTTTGCTTTCGTGCGGCAGGTTTTTCATGCGCTGCGCCAAAATGTCCGCCGCTGTTTTCGCAACGGAGGGTTTGTCCGAGTTTTCAGACGACGTCCCGTCCGAAAAAGATTCTTGCGCGTCCGCTTTCGGCATTTCTTCCGTCAACGCGGCTTGTTCAGGCGCAACCGCCCCCGCATTTTCCGCCATTTCATAATGCTGCCCCGCGCCGGCTTTAAACGCAAAAGCCGCCTGTTGCGGAGCCAATTCCGCACGCACCACTTCGATTTTGGCGGCAAACTGGCTTTTGAGCATATTGCAGGCAAACTGGTTTTTACCGTAAACCACCCACACGCCGTTTTCCTCGCCCACGGTCAAGGGCGCAATCCATTGCGCGAACTGCCCGGCAGGCAAAATATCGTGAAGTCGGCGGAGGCACTGCGGCCAAAATTCTGCTAGCGTCATGAATAAGCTCGAGTCGTGGAAATCGTTGGAAAGAAACGGAGAGAAACCGTCGGAAATTGCAGCCTTTGGAAATGCGGTTTCAGCCCGACGGAAAAAGTGTCGCAAATACCGCACAAACCCTATCCGCCAAACCGGACGCCGTCTGAAAATACAATTAAATTATTTTTGGAAAATCATCACGATAAATCCGCATCAACATTTTCAGACGACCTATCACCCGACAAAGGGACAGGAAGTGCCGATTATACCCACTCCGCCAAACTTTATCCACAACCCGCCGGAAATTTTATCCACAAAGCGCCGCGTAAATCCGCAAACCGAACCACCCTGCGCGCCATATCCATTTACTCAACCGAGATTGACAAAAGATGAAAATTAGAGTGTAATTCACAGTTTATTTATCTACCGATTTTTTAGGAAACATCATGAAACGCACTTATCAACCTTCCGTTACCAAACGCAAACGTACCCACGGCTTCCTGGTCCGCTCCAAAACCCGCGGTGGTCGCGCAGTATTGGCAGCCCGTCGCGCCAAAGGCCGCAAACGCTTGGCAGTGTAATTTTGGACTACCGCTTCGGAAAGCAGTACCGCTTATTAAAAACGGATGATTTTTCATCCGTTTTTGCGTTCAAAAACCGGCGCAGCCGCGATTTGCTGCAAGTTTCCCAATCTGCCGACAACGGATTGAACCATCCGCGGCTCGGCTTGGTCGTCAGCAAAAAAACAGCGAAACGCGCGCATGAACGCAACTACATGAAGCGCGTCATCCGAGATTGGTTCAGACTGAACAAAAACAGCCTGCCGCCGCATGATTTCGTCGTACGCGTCCGCCTGGCATTCAACCGGCAAAATGCCGCCGAAGCCCGAAACCAATTGGTGCAACTTATGCGCAAACGCTGATGAATACCCTGTTGTCCAAATTCATCCTCGCGCTGATCCGTTTTTACCAATACGCCATCAGCCCGCTGATACCGCCGCGCTGCCGCTATACCCCGACCTGTTCGCAATATGCGGTCGAGGCAGTCAAAAAATACGGCGCATTCAAAGGCGGCTGGCTCGCCCTCAAACGCATCGCCCGCTGCCACCCTTTCGGCGGACACGGACACGATCCCGTCCCGTAATCCGAATCATTCGGATAACTTGATTTCCTTTAATTTCCCGTCGGTTTCTATATAATGCCGTCTGAAGCAGTTTTCATCTCCATTACATACCCGTCAATTCCAGGAATCTCTTATGGATTTTAAAAGACTTGTGGCATTTTTTGCCATTTCGCTGGCAATCTTTGCCGGCTGGGAACATTTCTTCCCCAGCCCCAAACCCAATCCGGCACAACAAGCCGCGCAGCAACAGCAGCAAACCGCCGCAACCGCTGCCGCTGAAGCCGCACTCGCCCCCGCAACGCCGATTACCGTAACAACCGACACGGTCAAAGCCGTCATCGACGAAAAAAGCGGCGACCTGCGTCAAATGACCCTGCTCAAATACAAAGCAAATGGCGACGAAAACAAACCCTTCACCCTGTTTAACGACAGCAAAGAATACACCTACGTTGCCCAGTCCGAGCTTTTGGACGCACAAGGCAACAACATCCTGAAAGGCGTCAACTTTACCGCAGCGCAAAAACAATACAGCCTCAACGGCGACAAAGTCGAAGTCCGCCTGAGCGCGCCTGAAACAAACGGACTGAAAATCGACAAGGTCTATACCTTTACCAAAGACAGCTACCTCGTCAACGTCCGTTTCGACATCACCAACACCAGCGGCAAGCCTGCCAACCTGAGCGCAGACTACCGCATCGTACGCGACCACAGCGAACCCGAAGGTCAAGGCTACTTTACCCGCTCTTTCGTCGGCCCGGTGGTTTACACCCCTGAAGGCAAATTCCAAAAAGTCAACTTCTCCGACTTGGACGACGATGCCAAATCAGGCAAAAACGAAGCCGAATACGCCCGCAAAACCCAAACCGGCTGGCTCGGCATGATTGAACACCACTTCATGTCCACCTGGATCCTCCAGCCTAAAGGCGGACAAAGCGTTTGCGCCGCAGGCGACTGCCGTATCGACATCAAACGCCGCAACGACAACCTGTACAGCACCAGCGTCAGCGTTCCCCTTGCCGCCATCCCAAACGGCGCGAAATCCGAAGCCTCCATCAACCTCTACGCCGGCCCGCAGACCACATCCGTCATCGCAAACATCGCCGACAACCTGCAACTGGCAAAAGACTACGGCAAAGTACACTGGTTCGCCTCCCCCCTCTTCTGGCTCCTGAACCAACTGCACAACATTATCGGCAACTGGGGCTGGGCAATCATCGTTTTGACCATTATCGTCAAAGCCGTACTCTACCCGCTGACCAACGCATCCTACCGCTCTATGGCAAAAATGCGCGCCGCCGCGCCCAAACTGCAAGCCATCAAAGAAAAATACGGCGACGACCGTATGGCGCAACAGCAAGCCATGATGCAGCTTTACAAAGACGAAAAAATCAACCCGCTGGGCGGCTGCCTGCCCATGCTGTTGCAAATCCCCGTCTTCATCGGCTTGTACTGGGCATTGTTCGCCTCCGTAGAATTGCGTCAGGCACCTTGGCTGGGCTGGATTACCGACCTTAGCCGCTCCGACCCCTACTACATCCTGCCCGTAATTATGGCGGTAACCATGTTTGCCCAAACATTCCTCAACCCGCCGCCGACCGACCCGATGCAGGCAAAAATGATGAAAGTCATGCCGCTAATTTTCTCAGCCATGTTCTTCTTCTTCCCTGCCGGTCTGGTATTGTACTGGGTAGTCAACAACCTCCTGACCATCGCCCAACAATGGCACATCAACCGCAGCATCGACAAACAACGCACCCAAGGCGAAGTTGTTTCCTAACAGCGGTTTGACACACAAAAAGGTCGTCTGAAAACTTAATTTCAGACGACCTTTTTGTTTGGGAGCATTATAAAAGATGGCTGATCGGGCATTTAACAACAATCAAACACAAATGCCACACGGCTGAAATCGCGTTTAGCCAAATCTTCGGGCGTAATGAAGAAATTCGCCACACCGGAGTCGCCCCACATCAGTTTTCCAGTATAGCGGTCTTTTTCATTGATATCAGTGTCTAATTGCAACAGCAGGATGTATTTGCGCCAATCAGAACAAGTGATGGTAGCGGGATCGTCAAAATCAGCGTCTTCATCACACTCAAGAAACGGGTCGCCCTGAAGAAAAATCGGAGAACCGCCGATTTTATGCCCTTGAGATTGATTGAAATCTGCATCTTCCTCCTCTTCGCTTGCCGCTTGAAAAATCAGCGGAAACTCCCCAGAAAACGGCAGACATTCTGAATCGGTTGCCTGATAAGCGGAAAAATCGGTTTGCAATTCGCTCTCGGGCAATAATTCGGGATAGTACATAATGCGCCAGCCGGCTTGTTCCGACAGATTTTCAAAGTCGTTACCTAAGCCGTAATCCAGCCCATCAACAAAAACTTGCAAGATGCCACGCTCGGGGAAACCGGACAACGGCGGCACTTCGGCAAAGTTGATTTGTGCCACCAGAGTCAGCGGATGCTTTTTCTCGGCGTGATACGGATATTCGGCATTTTTTGGCAGGTAGGGCGTACCGCCTATTTTGCTTTGATAGGCCGTGGTAGCAGCAGCTTCTCCCAATGTGAAGCAGACGGCAGGACGGTACATGAGGTTCTCCTATCGGATAAAAAGTGTTGAATGGAATAAATTATATCGGATTAAATCAATGTTTACCTGAAATCTCCGAGAGGTCGTTTGAAAGTTTAAACTTACTAAACTAGAGCACACTTTTGAAATACTCCTCCCCTTTCCCGATGAACACAAAAAGGTCGTCTGAAAACTTAATTTCAGACGACCTTTTACATTTCCAACCTATTTCACAAACTTCAACACCTTACCGGATTTTGCCGGCGTATCGGTTTCTTGTTTGTTTTCAGTTTCCTGTTCCGGTTGTTCTTTATCGGAAGGTTCATAGGGCTCGACTTCAAATCCCATGCCTTCGCCGCTTTCTCGGGCAAACAGGCTGACAACGTGTCCGACCGGAATCCAAATATCGTGCGCCACGCCGCCAAAGCGGGCCGAAAAGCTGATCCAATCGTTGTCGATATTCAAATTATGGCTGGCAGTCGGTCCGATATTGAGGACAATCTCATTTTCGCGAACATACTGCATGGGGACGCGGGTATGTTCGTTTACCCATGCGACAATGTGCGGCGTTTGATTGTTGTCTGTACACCATTCGTACAAAGCGCGAATCAGATAAGGCTTGGTAGATGTCGTCATGATGAATCCTTTCGACCTTTAACGGCGCATTGCCTTCTCAGCGGGGGTCATGGCTTCGATAAAGGCTTCGCGTTGGAAGATACGTTCGGCGTATTTCAGCAATGGTGCGGCGGATTTGCCGAGTTTGATGTCGTAATGGTCGAGACGCCACAACAAAGGAGACAACGCCACGTCAATCATTGAGAAATCATCGCCGAGAATGTATTTGTTTTTGGTGAACGCAGGCGCGAGCATGGTCAGACCGTTGCCGATGGCTTCGCGCGCTTTCGCCATTTCTTTATTGGTGGAATTCGGGTTTTCCAATACATGCACCAAGCTGAACAGCTCTTTCTCCATGCGGAACAAAACCAATCGTCCGCGGCCGCGCATCACGGGGTCGCCGGGCATCAGTTGCGGATGGGGAAAGCGTTCGTCTATGTATTCATTGATGATATTGGATTCATAGAGGATCAAATCACGTTCAACCAAAACGGGGACTTGGTTATACGGATTCATTACGGCAAGATCTTCGGGCTTATTGAAAATATCAACGTCTTTGATTTCAAAATCCATGCCTTTTTCGTACAGGACGAAGCGACAGCGTTGGCTGAACGGGCATGTAATGCCTGAATATAATATCATCATGGTATTGGGCTCCTATAAGCATCCCAGACAATCTACTGCCTGAAATTGCAGAATAAAACAATCGCAAAATTATACGCGATTGCATCCAACAATTCCACAAAAAGCACATATCCTTTTGTTTATCAAGCTATTTTCAATAAAATTCGAATTTCTAAAAAACGATATCCAAACTCAAATTCTTTGCTTTTCCGAGGCGTTTCGATTTTTACAGCAAATTTAAACCGCGGCGGGACATTACCGACGTTTTTACTGCACACCGGCTTGTTTCCGACAAGCCACCAAAAAGGTCGTCTGAAAACCGTTTTTTCAGTTTTCAGACGACCTCTCGAGCCGACCGCCCTACTTCGGCGTATAACGGCCCGCCATCGCTTTATACACCATGTTTTCGTATTTCAGCGTCTCGTACCGCTGGTTCAGTACGTTTTGGGCGGAGCTGTATTCGCTGTTCAGCGCTTCGAGCCAGTCTTTCAGTTCGTTCTTGCCGTGTTGGTAGCGCACTTGGTAGTAGCGGCTGTTTTTCTTATCCAAGGCGTAACGCTGTTCTTGGTTGCTGAGCGCAGCTTGGGCGTTTTGGTAGGCGAGGTAATTGGTATTGACTTCGTTCAGCGCGGTGGTCAGGGCTTTTTCAAAGTCGAGTTTGGCGCTGTCGAAATTGGCTTGGGCGGTTTTGTCTTTCCATTTCATGGTCTGCCAGTTGAGGAACGGCAGGTTGATGGTGGCGGAGCCGCCCAGCAGCGGGATATTGAACGCGCTTTTGGCTTTTTCAGACGACGTGCTCAAGCTCGCGCCCAATGTAATCGAGGGATACCAACTGCGTTTTTGCGCTTTGACGGATTGGAGCGAGGATTGCAGGCGGTATTCGGCGGCGCGCAGGTCGGGGCGGTTCGCCAACACGGTAATCGGTACGTCGAGGTTCACGCCTTTGACGGGCAGCAGTCGGTATTGAGCGGGGTCGGCGGCGATGGCTTCGTTCGGTTTGAGGTTGAGCAGGTTGCGTAAAACCTGTTTTTGCGTGTCGAGGCTGTTTTTCAGGGAAATCAGGCTGTTTTGCGCGCTCAACAGCGATTGTTTCGCCTGCGTCGGCTGACTGGAATCGGCTCTGCCGTAGCGGAACTTGGCATCGGCAATGCGGTTGATTTCCTGATATTGCTTGAGGGATTTCTGCGCCAATTCAATGGCTTCGTTGAGGTAGGCGATATTGAAATAGGCGTCGGCGACATTGTTGATCAAAGTCAGGCGCGTGTTTGCCATATCCTGCCGCGTGGCTTGGTATTCCCAGACTTGCGCGTCGGCGGTGGCACTGAGTTTGCGCCACAAATCCAATTCGTAACTCAAGCCGAGCTGGCTGCTGAAGGTGTTGCCGTGGCTGCCGGTTTTCAGGTTTTTGGATGTGGACGCACTCAACGAGCCGCTGAACGACGGCACCAAATCCGCCCCCAAAATATTCGCTTGATATAGGGCTTTATTGACGCTGATGGCCGCCTGTTTCAAATCGATATTGTTTTCCAAAGCCTGCGCCATCAGGGCGTTGAGCTGCGGGCTTTGGTAGATTTCCCACCAGTTGCCGTTCACGTCGTAGCGTTCGGCGGTCTCCGCCGCGCTCATCACCTGCCCCGTCGATTCAAGCGTGAGGTTTTGGTCGGTGCTGTGGACGGCGCACGCGCTTAAGACAAGGGCGAGCGACAGGGATAATGCCGTCTGAAAAAAAGGTTTTTTCTGCATGTTGTGTCTTTCGGTTTAAGGTTTCAGACGACCTGAAAGGTCGGGAGGTCGTCTGAACAATCTCATCGGCTGCGTTTATTTATCGGCTAAAACCGCTTTCCGCTGTTCCGTAAAATGCCACCACGGCTTTGGTTCGTTTCCCTGCATAAAATCAACCAGCGACGATCATGTCTGGTTGCCGTCAAGCTGCACAGGCGGTCGTACATTTCATAAGCGTCCTGCCCCGCCAAATCCTGCGGCTGCGTGATACCGAGCAAAACCAAATCCTCCGCCACGGCTTTGCCGACATTGGGCAGGTCGGTCAGCGTGTTCAGTTTGCTTCGTTGTACTTTGTCGGGGTTCATGTTTCAGCCTTTGATTTGGAGGTCGTCTGAAAACCAGCAATCGGATGGATAAACTTGTTTTTGCGGGCAAAGCCCACGCTACTTTCCGCTCTTCCACCTTAAATGCACCATTGCCGTCGAACGTATTTCATACAAAGCCGAAGTGGTCTTCTCAAACTCATCAGACAAGCCGTGTTCGTGGGCGGAGAACGGCGGGGAATCATTCCAAGAACCCATGCCGCCGAAAACGTGGCTTTGTTCGCAGGCAAGCTCCAAACGTTCTTCAAAAGGCAGGGATTCGTTTTCAAGCGTCCACGCCGCCTTGTCGAAAAAAGCCCTTTTCCAATGCAGTTCGCCAATGGCTTCCGCAAGGGCGGAAATATCGGTTAAAGCCTGATGGAAACGGCGCACCAGTTCTTGCTCGGTCATTTGACTTGTTCTAAGTTCTTCAAACAATTTTTCAGAAGACGTTTTAATTGTTTGGCAGTTTGCGGATGCATCGGCTCTTGCAGTTTACGCTCCAACCGATCGGCTTCGTGTTCGAGTTCATGCTTATACCTGACTCTGTAGCGTTGCTGTCTCTCCAATATTTGCAACTGTTGCCGCCACAAATCCTGCTGCAATTTCTGCCATTCTTTGGTTTTATGCTTCGACGGAAGCGGAATTCTATCCGACAGCTCCACACATGGTTTGGAACACTGCGAACAACGGGGCGAACTGCTGTCTTGGGGGCGGAAATAGCGTTTCGGACGGCGCACGGCGGTACGGCAGGAAAAACAAACGTAATTCGTATTACTCATTTCAATAAAATTCAATTAAATCAATTATTCATGTACCTTTCGCCGTTGAATCCGTTTTTCAGACGACCTCTTCCCATTCAAAAAGGTCGTCTGAAATCATGAAATCCTAACCACGACGCCGCAATGCTGTTCGGCGGCGGCTTGGTAGAACGCGGTGAGTTCTTTAAACCGCTGCGCCAATTCCGCGCGGGTTTCGGCAAAGGCTTTTTCATCGCCCCAAATATCGGGGTAGATTTGGTTGTTTTGAAAATCTGCTGCGGTTTTGCCGTCGAGCAGCGCGGCGAAATCGGCTTGGTTCAGGGCTTGGGCTACTTCGGCGGTTTCGGTATCGTCGATCCATCCAGTGTGTTCGCCCGCTTCTTCATCCTGCCGCAGGATGTTGCCGATCATGGCTTTGCTCAACGGGTTTGCCGCGTCGGCATCGTCCGAGCCTTTGCCGGTCAGGACGAAATGCAGCGCGTCCCATAGTTTGCCTGCGCTGCATTCGGATACGGCGGCAGGCGTGCCGGAGGAGGCTTTGATTTGTTCGATGCCGCTTTGCGGATAGGCTGTGTATGTTGCGTAAACGTCCATAGGTTTCCTTGTATTGAAGGCTGAAGATGCCTGTTTCGGGAGGGGTCGTCTGAAATATAGTGGATTAACTTTAAACCAGTACGGCGTTACCTCTCCTTACCCTGATTTAGTTAATCTACTATATGTTGCGGATTCGGACGACCTTCGGGCTGTTTTCGCAATGTATTGTGTGAATCGTGTGTTCGGTATTGCGTCGGGTTCTGACCCGACTTTTGCTTTTTCAGACGCCCCCTTAGGTTTGGAGGTCGTCTGAAACCTTAATCTTTAGACAAAGCGTCAATCGGATTGAGCTTGGAGGCTTTGTTGGCGGGCATAAAGCCGAACGCTACGCCAATGGCGGTGGAACAGACAACCGCGCCGATGACGGAGCCGATGGAAATTTCCATCGGAAATTCGGTGACGAATTGGTTGAACACGAGGCTGATGGCTGTGGACAGCCCTACTCCGACCAAGCCGCCAATAATACAGATTAAGACCGCTTCAATCAGGAATTGTTGCAGGATGTTGTTTCGCCGCGCGCCAATCGCCATGCGCACGCCGATTTCTTTGGTGCGCTCGGTTACGGACACCAGCATGATGTTCATCACGCCGATACCACCGACCACTAATGAAATCAAGGCGATGGAGGAAATCAGCAGCTTCATGGTGCCGGTGGTGCTTTCAACCATCTGCTTGATGCTGTCGCTGTTGTTCATGAAAAAGTCTTCCGTACCATGCCGCGTTTTGAGCAGCTCGGTCAGTCCTTTTTCGGCGACTTGGGTGTTGGCGTCGTCTTTGATTTTGACGGTAATCGAGTTGGTATGGCTCTCACCGGTGATTTGGTGCATCACGGTCGTATAGGGCGACCAGAGCATCAATACGTCCGAATTGCCGAAGGAGTTTTCTTCTTTTTGCATCACGCCGATGACGGTCAGCGGGCGTTTGTTGAAGAGGACGGTTTTGCCCAAGGGATTGACGTCTGAGCCAAAGAGTTTTTCTTTGGTGTTTTGGTCGATCACGACAACTTGCGCGTCTTCTTTTACATCGCCCTCGTCAAACAGGCGGCCTGATTCCAGCTTCAACCCGCGCACGTCGAAATATTGTTCGCCCACGCCGTAAAGCGAGGCAGATAAGTCGGTATTGCGGTAGGTCAGCGTGCCGCTGGAATTGGTCTGCGGGGTGGCGGAAGCGACGTAGCTTTGTTTGGCGATGACTTTGGCGTCGTCAATGGTCAGGGTTTTAATCCTGCCGCTGCGCCTGTCGCCGAAACCGCGCCCGGGGAAGATGCTGATGGTGTTCGTCCCCATTGCGCTGATGTCTGCGAGGATTTTTTTCTCAGAACCGTTGCCCAAAGCGACGACGGACACGACCGACGCAATGCCGATGATGATGCCGAGCATGGTCAGGAGCGAGCGCATTTTGTGTGCCATAATCGCCTGCACCGACATTTTGAAGGCCTCGACGAATTGGTCGTAATAAAACAGCCACGAAGATTTTTCTTTGATGCGTTCTATTTTGCTTTCGGGGATTTCGGGATTTTTGGAACTGTCGGAGATGATTTCGCCGTCGCGGATTTCGATGATGCGGTTGGCGATGGCGGCGATACCGGGATCGTGCGTAACCATAATCACGGTATGCCCTTCTTTATGCAGCTTTTGGATGATTTCGATTACGTTTTTGCCGCTGGCGGTATCGAGCGCGCCGGTCGGTTCGTCGGCGAAGATGATTTCGCCGCCGTTCATCAGGGCGCGGGCGATGGAGACGCGTTGCTGCTGACCGCCGGAAAGTTCGCTGGGTTTGTTGCCTTCTTTGCCTTCCAAACCCAAATCCTGCAACAGCTTCTCCGCACGCGCGGAACGCTCTTTGCCACCCATGCCCATATACACGGCAGGCAGGGCGACGTTGTCCCGCGCTGTCAGCGAACCCAAAAGGTTGTAGCGTTGGAAAATAAAGCCGAAGCGTTCGCGCCGCAATGCCGCCAGTTCGTCCGGCTCCATTTTGGCGGTTTCGATGCCGTCGATTTGATACGAACCCGAAGTCGCGCTATCCAAGCAGCCGAGGATGTTCATCAGCGTGGATTTGCCCGAACCGGACTGCCCGATGATGGCGACGAAATCGCCCTTCTCTATCGACAGGCTGACATCTTTCAACACATGAACGCGGTTCGCGCCACTGCCGAAGTAGCGGTTGATGTTTTTACATTCGATTAAGCTCATAAGTGTTTCCGACCGATAATGATGTATGGAGTGGAAAGGTCGTCTGAAAGCGGATTTTGCTAAGAAACAAAACTTTCAGACGACCTATTGCCTATTTATCTCGGCGGACCGCCCTGCATGGCGCGTTGCGCCGCTTCAGCCTGCTCCGCCGCGCTCATTTCCGACATCACCACCTTGTCGCCTTCTTTCAAACCGCTTTTCACTTCGGTATTCATACTGTCTTTCAGACCGACCGTAATCTCGCGTTCCGAAGCTTTACCGTCCGCGCCCAAAACGCTGACAAACGATTTGCCGTCGTGTTTTTTAATCGTCAGCGTCGGCACGAGCAAAACGTTTTTCACGCCGTTGATTTCAATCGTGTTCTGCGTCGTCATCCCGATAGAAAGTTTGCCGTCGGGATTAGGCACCAAAGCGCGGGCGTAATAGTAAATCGCATTAGAAGTCGTGTCCGTGCTGGTGGTGTAGCTGCCCAGCGACATCGTGGTCAAGCCCGGGTCGACGCTGTCGAGCTTCGCCTTAATCGGCGTATCCGGTTCGGACAAAATCGTAAACGAAATATCCTGCCCCGCTTTGACCTTGGTAATATCGCCTTCGGCAATCTGCATTTTGTTCAACATCGTATCCAGATTCGCCAACTGGATAATCGTCGGCGTGGACTGCACCGCATTCACCGTCTGCCCTTCTTCCACCGGAATCGCCACCACCGTACCGTCCATCGTCGCAGTAATGCGGGTATAGCCCAATTCCGATTCGGCGGTATTGATGGAAATTTTGGTTTGCCTGATAGAAGCCTTCAACTCGGCAACGTTTGCCTTAGCCGCGGCCAGCGCATCCTTCGCGCTTTCCAAATCCTCTTTGGACGTCGCGTTTTCCTTCCACAAAGCCGCCTCGCGCTTGTATTTCTTCTCCGCACTGTTCAGCGCGATTTCGGCGGAAACCAATTTCGCCTGATACGTTTCCAGCTTGGATTTTTCCGTATTCAGCGTATTCACCTGAGTGGTCGAATTGATTTCCGCAATCAAATCGCCCTTTTTAACCTGCTGCCCGAGCTTGACGTACAGCTTCTTAATCTGCCCCGAAGCCTGCGCGCCCACCGACACCAGATTCGACGGCGAAATCTCACCCGTAGCGGATACCGTCTGACTAATGTCGCCGCGTTTGACCGTTTCCGTGATGTAAGAAGTTTGAGGTTCGGGCTGGAAATAAGACCAAGCAACAAATCCAAGCACCGCAGCAACCGTTATTCCAACCGTCCATTTATTAATGATTTTTGCCATAACTGACTTTCTGATTCATCCATTTCATCTGTTCAATCCGGCACCCGATTCATGTCGCATAATCCCAACACTTATCCGCCGAAAACGCTGAAAACGGGCAGATTTTACTGTAAACATCTACCCCAGCCAAGACAATAACCGACCAAACTAAAATCTAACTTATTGTTTTACATAGAAATAATCAAAACCCTTTTCCAGAATATTTCAACGTATTTACATATTTTCCCAATCTCAATATTTATCCAAACATTCAAAACAAGAGAAAAGAACTATAATTCAGCATCCATCAAACCCAACAACAGCTGCCTCCCCGAACCTTTCAGACGACCCGGCTGGATAAATATAACAACACAATGACACTTACTATGAAAAACAAATCACAAGGTTTTACTCTCCCCGAGCTACTCGTTGTCGTCCTGATCATCGCGATTTTAGCGACGATCGGTTATCCCTCTTACCAACGCTACGTCCGCAAAACACGCTTGGAAAGCGTCCGCTCCGAGCTGCTGATCAACGCCCAAAACCTCGAGCGTTACTACGCCCAGCATGCGACCGTAAAAGCCGAAGCAGGCAATCCCTCGTTGCCTCCCTTGGTTCAAAACCAATATTTCAATATCTCCATCTTCAACTTCGAAGGTCCGGACGACAATGATAAAAAAATCGTAAACTCCGCCTCCTCAAGATACATCCTCGAAGCCAAACCCACAGACGAATACAAGTCCACCGAGACCTGCTCCGTTTACCTCAACAGCGACGGCATCTTCTGGGCAAGCAATTCCAAAAATAATGAAGACTGCCCGGGCTTCGAACCCATCAGCCAAGAATAATTGAAACCTACCGCCGCGATTCATCATAAAGGTCGTCTGAAAATTTTCAGACGACCTTTATTCTATTATCAACACCAAATCACGCCGTTCAATGCAATTTATGAACTGATACCGACCGCACCACTCTTATCCATATCCCCATCTTTACCCACAACGGTCGATATCATGCTGACTTACACCCGCAGCGTCCGGCTGGATGCGCCGCTCGAACCGATATTCCGCTACTGTACTTCCCGACACGGATTTGCCTGTCAGTTTCCGTTTGACGTGCAATGGTTATCAGAAAAGGAATACTGGGCGCGGGGAGATATTTTGGATTTCAGATACAGAGTATGCGGGATTTGGTTGCGGCATCGCGCCGAAATCATTTCGCTTGAGCCGAACCAATCGTTTACCGACCTGATGTTGAAGGGGATTTACCGCTCCTTCCGCCATACGCATGAATTCAAATTTTCCGGAGGGCGTACTTGTGTAACGGATACGGTGGAATTTACTTTCGGGCTGGGAAAAACGGTTGACCGGCTAATCGGATTACCGACTTTGCGTCGGACATTTGAAAAACGCCACCGTTTATTGAAAGAGTGGGCTGCCCAATGGGCTGATTATGCTGAAGATGCTACAAGTTAAAGGCATGGAAAAAGTCGTCTGAAAACCCGTATCTGAATTTTCAGACGACCTTCTTTATTTCCGTTACATCACAAAACGGCTGCCGGATAGGACCCGATGACTTTGACAAACGATGCGCGTTCGCTCAAGAGCCGCAGTGCGTTTTGGACTTTTTCGTCGTTCTGATGTCCTTCGATGTCGATGAAGAACAGGTATTCCCACAGCGCGGATTTGCTCGGGCGGCTTTCGAACTTGGTCATTGAAATGCCTGATTCGGTAAACGGCTGCAACAGCGCGGCGACGGCACCGGCTCGGTTGGGCGCGGAGACTGCCAACGAGGTTTTGTCTTTGCCGCTGCTGCCTGTATCTTGATGCCCCATGACCAAGAAGCGCGTGGTGTTGTTCGGCTCGTCTTCGATACATTCGGCGACATAGTTCAAATGATAAATATCGGCTGCGGTACGCCCTGCGATGGCGGCGATACTGGGGTCGTCTGATTCTGCCACCAGCCTTGCCGCCTCTCCGTTGCTGGAAACGGCGATGCGTTCGGCGTTGGGCAGGTTGCGTCCGAGCCAGTCGTTGCATTGTGCCAGCGCTTGGGCGTGTGCGATGACTTTTGTGATGCCGCCCAATTCGTGCGTGCCTTTACGCAAAAGGTTGTGATGGATGCGGACAATGACTTCGCCACAGGCTTTCAATGCGGTTACCGCCAGCAAATCCAAGGTGCGTCCGACCGAGCCTTCGGTCGAGTTTTCAACCGGCGCGACCAAATAATCTGCCTGCCGCGTTTCGACTTGGCGGAAACATTGGTCTATGGTTTGAAATGCGGCAGTATGGGCGGCATGGCCGAAATGTTTGATGGCTGCCTGCTGGGTAAACGTTCCCTGCGGACCGAGGTAGGCAATCGTCAGCGGACGCTCCACCGCCAAGCATTCGCTCATCACTTCGCGAAACAGCCTTGCGATGGATTCGTCAGGCAGCGGGCCTTGGTTCAAACTCTGAATCCGCCTCAATACCGCGACTTCGCGCTCGGGACGGTACACCGCGCCCGTTCCTTTCAATTCGCCGATGGCGTGCGCATGGCCTGCGCGCTCGTTCAACAGGCGCAAAATCTCGGCATCGATTTCATCAATGGCATTGCGGTGCGGCAAAAGCTGTTCGTCAATGGATAAGGACATATCGACAAGCCCCTTTGTGATTCATTCATAGATATAAACAATCATTCTAACATCAAACGGGTCGTCTGAAAGCCCGAATACGCTTTCAGACGACCTGTTTTATAGTGGATTAACTTTAAACCAGGACGGCGTTACCTCTCCTTAGCTCAAAGAGAACGATTCTCTAAGGTGCTGAAGCACCAAGTGAATCGGTTCCGTACTACCTGTACTGTCTGCGGCTTCGCCGCCTTGTCCTGATTTAAAGTTAATCCACTATAATAATCCCTCCGTCCTTTCTCGAACACAGCCTTTACCGGCATCATTTTGCCGCCCGTTTGGCGCGTATCCGGCGTATATTTTGGGGATTTGGTACAGGGGTCGTCTGAAAATGTAAAGACAGCGTCCCTGCAATGCAAAAAAGCGCAAAAGCATAGGAAAACAAGCTATCAAAAAACTCAAAATGCGTGTTAAGATTAGCCATCACTATCCGCCGCACCCGTTTATTTCGGGTTTGCGCAGCGCATACAATCACGAAAAGGAAATCCCATGAGTCGCGTATTACTCGTAGATGACGACGCTTTGCTGACTGAATTGCTCACCGAATACCTTACCGCCGAAGGATTGAACGTCCACAGCGTTCCAGACGGCGAAGCCGGTGTACACGAAATCCTGACCGGCCAGTACGATGTCGTCGTATTAGACTCCATGATGCCGAAAATGAACGGCTTGGACGTATTGAAAAACGTCCGCTCCCAAAGCACCGTTCCCATCATCATGCTGACCGCCAAAGGCGACGACATCGACCGCATCATCGGATTGGAAATGGGTGCGGACGACTATGTTCCGAAACCTTGCACCCCGCGCGAACTGTTGGCACGCATCAACGCCATCCTGCGCCGTGCACAACAAAGCGGCGAGCCGAACAACGCGCCAAACAGCATTTCCGTCAGCGATGTCGTCCTGTACCCTGCCAAACGTCAGGCGACCATCAAAGACACTCCGCTTGAGCTGACCAGCACCGAGTTCAACCTGCTTGAAGTCCTGATGCGCCATGCCGGACAAGTCGTCAGCAAAGAAACTTTGTCCATCGAAGCGCTTGACCGCAAACTGGCAAAATTCGACCGCAGCATCGACGTCCACATCTCCAGCATCCGCCACAAACTGGGCGATGCCTCGCTGATTCAGACCGTACGGGGCTTGGGCTACCTGTTTGTTAAAAACTAAAGATAAAACAGATCAATGAAACTGTTTCAACGCATCTTCGCCACATTTTGCGCAGTCATCGTCTGCGCAATCTTTGTGGCGAGTTTTTCTTTTTGGCTGGTGCAAAATACCCTCGCCGAAAACCAATTCAACCAACGCCGCACCATCGAAACCACTTTGATGAACAGCATCCTCTCCGCCTTTAGGGCGCGCGGGGACAGCGGTGCGCGCGAAATTTTGGCGGAATGGGAAGACAGCCCCGTTTCCAATTCCGTTTACGTCATTTTGGGCGACGAGAAAAAAGACATCCTCGACCGCAACATCGACAACCACACCATCGAACGCGCCCGCGTGTTTGCCATCAATAATCCCAATTCCGATTTGGCGCACATCGAATACGACCGTTTCGGCGAAGAATACCTCTTCTTTATCAAAGGCTGGGACAGCCATCAGGCGCAACGCCTGCCCAGCCCGCTCTTTATCCCTGGTCTGCCGCTCGCCCCGATTTGGCACGAATTTATCATCCTGTCCTTCATCATCGTCGTCGGCCTGCTGATGGCGTACATCCTCGCCAGCAACATTACCAAGCCCATCAAAATCTTGGGCAGCGGCATGGACAGGGTGGCAAACGGCGAACTTGAAACCCGTATTTCGCAGCAAGTGGACGACCGCGACGACGAATTGTCCCACCTTGCCATCCAGTTCGACAAAATGGCGGAAAAACTGGAAAAACTCGTTGCCAAAGAACGCCACCTGCTGCACCACGTCTCCCACGAAATGCGCTCGCCCTTGGCGCGTATGCAGGCGATTGTCGGACTGATTCAGGCGCAGCCGCAAAAGCAAGAACAATATCTGAAAAGACTGGAAGGCGAATTGACCCGCATGGATACCTTGGTTGGCGAATTGCTGACGCTTTCCCGTTTGGAAACGTCCAACATCCCGCTGGAAAAAGAAAGCCTGAAGCTCGTCCCCTTCCTGAAGAACATCGTGGAAGACAACCAAAGCATTGCCCAGCAGAACAAACAAACCGTTACCCTTTCGGTCGAACCCAGAATCCCCGAAAATGCCACGGTCTGCGCCAACGAAGGCTATTTGTACCGCGCGTTTGACAACGTTATCCGCAACGCCATCAATTACAGCCCCGAAGGCAGCACCATCCGTGTCAATATCGGACAAGACAGCAAGCATTGGATTGTCGATGTTACCGACAACGGTCCCGGCGTGGACGAAATGCAACTGCCGCACATTTTCACCGCCTTTTACCGTGCCGACTCCAGCGCCAGCAAACCCGGTACCGGCTTAGGCCTTGCCCTGACCCAACACATCATGGAGCAGCACAACGGCAAAATCATGGCTGAAAACATCAAGCCGAATGGTTTGAAAATGCACTTTATCCTGCCCAAAAAGAAAGTGAACGGCAAAACGGAAAAGCCGCATCCTAAAAACTCTTAACCATGAATGTTGCCCATCGGGGTTTGTATAGTGGATTAAATTTAAATCAGGACAA
>NZ_KV838082.1:160859-202835 GCF_001838645.1 Neisseria sp. HMSC70E02
GCCGTACTGGTTTAAAGTTAATCCACTATAAACAAATTGCCACACCCCAAGCCTACAAAAGGTCGTCTGAAAAGAACAAACCCTTACGTTCCCGCCTTTCAGACGACCTTTTATGCCATTTGTCATATATAATTCATATAAATAATTAAATCATTTATAGTTTGCATGTTCGCCATACCAAGCAACAAACAAACTTTTCATTTACAACAAAAACAAATAATAAACACCGAATCCGGTTCATTTACACACGGCAACCCTTCCAACCCAAACCGCCCGAAAGGTCGTCTGAAACGCACCGTCCACACACCGAAAAGGAGGCACCATGTCCGCCCAATCCATGTCCGGCTACTTCTTCATGCCCAACCACATCATCCTCGTGGGCGCGAGCGAACGCCCATACAGCTTGGGCGAACGCATCCTAAGCAATCTCCTGAGCGCACCGTTTCAAGGCAAAATTACGCCCGTCAACCTCCGCCACCGCACAGTTGCCGGACTCACCTCCTACACCAATCTCAACAAAATCCCCGGCAGCGCCGACCTCGTCATCGCCGTAACGTCGCCTGACAGCTACGACGCCCTGTTCAAGTCCTGCCGCAAAAAACAGTTCGGCCATATCATCCTCATCCAAGACTGGGAAAGCCTGTCCGACGACGAATGGCACACCGCCGAAGCCGCCATCAAAAAACACCACGGCAACGAACTCAACATCAGCGTGTGCAGCCCCGCGGGCGTGCAGCTTCCATCGCAAAGCCTCAACATCAGTTCCCAACCCGACCATCCGGCAGGCTACACCGCCCTTTTGACCGGACACGCCTCCGTCAGCAGCGAAATCAACCTCATGCTGCAAAAAATGGGACAGGGCATTTCACGCCACATCAGCCTCAACTATCCGCTCAGCCCCACCACTTCTGCCGACTGGCTCAACCGTTTCGGTCACAACCGCCACACCAAAGTTGCCGTTATCGAACACAACCCGGCCGAAAACCAGCGCAACCTGTTCAGCGCCATCCGCCATTTCACCCGCCACACCCCGCTCATCCTCCACGTTACCCACCGTTCGGACGACACCGAAAAAGCCGTGTTGCGCTGCCTTGCACGTCATTGCAACTTCCTCGCCACATTCAGCAGCAGCGAACTCGAAGCCGCCCTGCACGTACGTTTATCCGACCTCCCCCCTCTAAACAGCATCAACATCCTGTCCAACACTCCTGCCGAGTGGCTGGAAACCTGCGCGCCTCAAAACCTAAAACTCCAATTCCCCACCGAGCAGCCAAACATCCGCCAAGGTTACATCGGCAGCACACCCACGCCAGCCCATTACCACAGCATCGCCAGCCAACAACTTCAAAATACCCATACCGAAGCCCTGCTCGCCATCGTTGCCCCAACCGACAGTCCTGACGAAAAAAATCTGACCCGCACCCTGAGCATGCTGGCGAAACACACCGCCAAACCCCTGCTTGTCAGCAGCCGCTTTTCAGACGACCTCCTGCATTTCGACCGTCCCGAACAAGCCCTGCAAGCCGTATCGTTCCGCAACATTGCCGACCAACTGCAAAAAGAGCAGTTACGCATCGCCACGCCTAAAAAAGGTCGTCTGAAAACCCCACAAGCAAGAAACATCACCAAAGCCTTCGCTTCAAAAGACCTGCCCCTGCTTGCCGAAGCCCTGTGCCTGCCTGCCTATCAGCACACCGTGCATAACGCCGTGCAATTCCGTTTTCAACGCCATACCGTCTATGGCGACATCCTGACCGTATGCCATCAAGGCAGAACCACCGCCGCGCTCCCGCCGTTCTCTACGCTGGACAGCGAACACATCGCCCGTTTCGCCCAACTCGACAATACACACACCCTAAACCAGCTCCTGCACACCCTAAACACACTCAGCCAACGGCAACAATACATTGGCGAAATCCTGCTCAACCTCAACGGCGACCAATACAGCAGCGACTTTGTCTTGCAGGCTGACGAACGTCCTTCCCCCAAAAATAAACCAACCAATATAGCCACCCTCAAGCTCGAGCAGGCCGCCGCCAAAGTACAGACCGCAGCGGAATACCTGCGCAGCAAAAATCCGACTGCCGCCGAGTTCCTCCGCAACACCGGCGAAGCCGCCGCCGAACTTTTGGGCGCAAAAACCGAAAGCGAAGCCCTCATCCAAAACGTGCTCGCCCCCTACCCGACCGTGCATCCTGCCACGTTTACCCTCAAAAACGGCGAAACCGTAACCATCCGACCCTTCACTCCCGAAGACGCGGAAGCCAAACAGCAATTCGTCCGCAGCCTCTCTCCGCAAGCGCGCTACACCCGTTTTATGACCCATACCAACGAATTGCCCATCCCCACCCTCGCGCGCTTCAGCAAACTCGACTATCATAGCGAAGCCGCATGGACGGCTCGCAATTCAGACGACCTCATCGTCGCCGTCAGCCGCTTCAGCCGTATCAACCGCAACGAATGCGAATTCGGCATCACACTTGCCGAAAACGTGCGCGGCAAAGGGTTGGCAGCGGAAATGATGAAGCTGATTATCCAATCGGCAACACAACAAGGCTACCGCGTCATGAGTGCCCAAATACTCAAATCCAACACCCCTATGCTTAAACTTGCTGAAAAATCAGGCTTTACCATCACCCCTTCAGAAGAAGACAACACTTTATGCCAAGCACGCCTCAGCCTGACCACTCCGCAAAACAGCAACAAAAACAAATAAAAACTTGCATGAACAACGCAAAATATCCTAAAATTAGCGGTTTCTTATCTATCCGATTTTCTCAAAAGGACTCAAAATGGTAGTTATCCGTTTGGCTCGCGGTGGTTCTAAACACCGTCCCTTCTTCCACGTAGTCGTTGCCGACTCCCACAACCGCCGCGACGGCCGCTTCATTGAGCGCGTTGGCTTCTACAACCCTGTTGCCAATGAAAAACAAGAGCGCGTACGCCTCCAAGCCGACCGCCTGAACCACTGGATCGCCCAAGGCGCACAAGTCAGCGACGCAGTTGCAAAACTGATCAAAGAACAAAAAGCTGCTGCTTAATCACCGGCTAATCTTGCTATGACCGACACTCGACAACGGGTAGCCATGGGCTACATCAAAGGTGTATTCGGCATCAAAGGCTGGCTTAAAATAGCCGCCAATACAGAATACGCCGACAGCCTCCTGGACTACCCTGAGTGGCAGTTAAGCAAAGACGGTAAAACCCTGAACGTGACACTCGAAGCCGGCAAAATCGTCAGCGGAGAGCTTCAGGTCAAATTCGAAGGCATAGACGATCGCGATCAAGCTTTTGCCCTGCGCGGCTATACCATCGAAATCCCCCGAGAAGAATTCGCCCCCACCGAGGAAGACGAATATTATTGGGCAGATTTAGTCGGCATGACCGTTGTCAACAAAGACAATATCGTGCTTGGCAAAGTCACAAACCTGATGGAAACCGGCGCCAACGATGTTTTGATGATTAATGGCGAACATGGTCAAATTCTGATCCCGTTCGTATCCAACTACATCGAAACCGTCGATACCGAAGGCAAAACCATTACCGCCGACTGGGGCTTAGACTACTGATGTTGATACAAGCCATCACCATCTTCCCCGAAATGTTCGACAGCATTACCGAATACGGCGTAACCGGTCGCGCAAAAAAACAAAACCTTTGGCAATTCCAAGCCATCAATCCCCGCAAATTCGCCGACAACAAACTCGGCTATATTGACGACCGCCCCTTTGGTGGAGGTCCGGGAATGATTATGATGGCGCCGCCGCTGCAAGCAGCGATAGAAGAAGCCAAACAAACATCTTCAGCGCCTGCAAAAGTCATCTACCTTAGTCCACAAGGTCAACCGCTGACCCACAAAAAAGCCGTAGAGCTTGCAAAATCCCCACATCTCATACTGCTTTGCGGACGATACGAAGGAATTGACGAACGCCTGCTGCAAAGCAGCGTAGATGAAGAAATCAGCATAGGCGACTTTGTCGTTTCCGGCGGAGAGCTACCCGCCATGATGCTGATGGATGCCGTACTCAGACTGATACCCGGCGTATTGGGCGACATACAGTCAGCCGAACAGGATTCGTTTTCAGACGACCTATTAGACTGCCCCCATTACACCAAACCTTTAGAATTCCAAGGCATGACCGTCCCTGACGTATTACGTTCGGGCAATCATGGCTTGATAGCCGAATGGCGGTTGAAACAATCGCTGCGGCGCACCCTGGAGCGCAGACCAGACCTGCTGGAAAAGCGCAGTTTAATCCCAAAGGAATCCCGCCTCTTAAAAGAAATCTTGCAAGAGCAACAGGAAATCCAATCATAATTTAGGAAAAACAATGAACCTGATTCAACAATTAGAGCAAGAAGAAATTGCTCGTCTGAACAAAGACATCCCCGAATTCGCACCGGGCGACACCGTAGTCGTTTCCGTACGCGTAGTAGAGGGTTCACGCAGCCGTCTGCAAGCTTACGAAGGCGTTGTTATCGCCCGTCGTAACCGCGGCTTGAACAGCAACTTCATCGTCCGCAAAATTTCCAGCGGCGAAGGCGTTGAGCGTACTTTCCAACTCTACTCTCCTACCGTAGAAAAAATCGAAGTAAAACGCCGCGGTGACGTCCGTCGCGCCAAACTGTACTACCTGCGCGGCCTGACCGGTAAAGCGGCCCGCATTAAAGAAAAATTGCCTGCCCGTAAAGGTTAAGCAAAAGAATTGCAAAGCAAAATCCCCACTTTTCAGTGGGGATTTTTTACATCATCTTTCTATCATTAGGCAGTAAATTCAATTACAGATAAGATTTCGGTTACCGGCCTACAACAAAAACCTTGATACAACTTCTATAGTGGATTAACTTTAAACCAGTACGGCGTTACCTCTCCTTAGCTCAAAGAGAACGATTCTCTAAGGTGCTGAAGCACCAAGTGAATCGGTTCCGTACTATCTGTACTGTCTACGGCTTCGTCGCCTTGTTCTGATTTAAATTTAATCCACTATACAAACCGTCAGCCTCTTAAAGTACATAAAAATAGATGCAGACAAATTGAGCCAAGCTTCCACCAAGAACAAACAAATGCCAAATACCATGACCATGTTTAATCTTTTTATCATTCACAAACCAATAGATACCGACGCTATACAATATACCGCCCAACGCAAGCCAAAACAGCCCGACAGATGAAAGCGATTGAACCAATGGAAATAAAGCAACCAAAATCAACCATCCCATCACCACATAAATAATCATGGACAACAGCCGTTTTTCACTCTTTCTCCCTATCGTAAGCTCTTGAATAATCCCTAAAAATGCTAAGCCCCACGACACACCGAAAAGCGACCAACCCCATTCTCCCTTAAGAGGAATCAAGGTAAACGGGGTATAGCTGCCTGCAATCAACAGATAAATCATGCAATGATCCACTTTTTGCAAGACAGCCTTAATTTTAGGTTGAGGAATACTGTGGTACAACGTTGAGCCCAGATACAGCAAAGACAGGCAAACACCATAAGTAATCGCACTGGCAAGCCGATATGAATCATCCGCCTTAATAATCATCAGCACCAATGCCGCAACAGCCAGCATGGCGCCGATCAAATGAGTATACGCATTAAAGCGTTCACCGTGATACATAAGAATCGTTCTTAGTTTGAAGAGACCGGCAAAGTGTACGCCAAACACAATACCGTAAGCGCAAGAAAATGATAAAGATAAGTTAAAACCAACATCGTTATCATTCCAAGACGCCTAATCCAGGCCTTACCTTACATTCAACATCATCCCTCTTTTCGCAGACGTTCCAAATGTTCGCGTACTTCCTGTACCTTTTCTTCGGTAAACAAATTCTCAATATTTTTCCAGATACTATGATAACCATAAGGACCATGTTGCATTTCCAACCTGGCCTCTTCCACCGACCAACCCTGATAAATAATACGGTACATTCCGGAAATCAAACCTGTACGGTCAGCCCCATGATAGCAATGAACCAATACAGGACCGTATTTCTGCTGCTTTTCAATTAAGAAAAGAGTTTGCGCGACATCTTTAGGCTTAATTTTCCACGTCAACAAAGGACGGTTCAGCAGCATCAAATTGCGGCCTTTTAAATGTGTTTCGTTGTCGTTCCGATCAAAAAATCGCAAATTAATCACGCTACGGATACCGAGTTGCTCAATCAGTTCCCCATCTTCCGCAACCGGCTGCTCACTGCGGTAAAGCTTATCGTCAATACGGTACAAATTAGCATCTTGCTTTACCAAAGTCGCCCAACGGGCGGAAGCAGTAGAAATATCTTGAGGAGCCATAGGAGTGGAGCACGCAGCGAGGAAACATGAACACAAAATTACAGACACAAAATGACGCATAAATTCTTCCCTAAAATAAAACGTGATTGTAATGGTAGGTCGTCTGAAAACGAAGCCCGATTAAAGCAGACAACCGCAACCAGCAGCTGCAAGCATTTTCAGACGACCTTTATGTCGTACAAATCAAACACAAACCACATATCGATGGACAATTATCCCAACAAATGTAAAAAACAGTTTATTTTTGTCATAATTATATCTATGATAATACTTTATGCCATTTGATAAAAAAGCACCATTCCAATCAACAAAAAAGGGGACAATATGTCTGCAATCAACACTAAAATCAAAACCATCATTTTAACCGCTATCAGCGCTGCAATCCTGTCTGCCTGTGGAGGCGGCGGTGGCAGCGGTGGCGCATCCACTCTTTCCACCGGATCAACCAGCACAAGTGGCAACGGCAGCCCTGCTAAAAACAGCAGCCCAAGCAATGCCGCCCCCAGCGCTACCAACAACAATAATGGCAATACCGTAGCAGCAGCTACCCCTAGTCATAACCGCGCTGACAATCTCGCGGACTTGATTGATGAAGCACCGCTTGAAGCAGTAAATGGCGCTACACCACTGCACACCAGCTTTATTTCCTCTGCCACTGCACAACAAGGCAATCCAAATGCCCAGTTACGTCTTACCAGAACAGCAGACGGAAAAGAATATACAGGTGATTTCTACCTTACTGACAGCAAAGAAAACAATCAAAACGGTTTAATTAGTTCATTGGATTTCAAAAACAATGACGAAGTAAAATTGGACGGCGTAGTAATTGCCAACCAAAATGCCGCTCAAGTCAATTGGACCACACCATATTCTCTGATTATGAAAGTATTTTCAGGCGGTAATACAAAAAGTGATGGGGGCCCACAAAACGGCAAGATAAGTGGCGACAGTAAAAACTTTATTAATGGTCGTGCCTCAATCGATGAGAAGATTACCGAACTGTACACTCAAATCGAAACAGCCAAAGAGACTTTAAAACAAGCTAAAGAGAAAGGCGATGCTGATGCTATCGCAAAAGCTCAGGCAAAACTTGACGAATTGAACGATTTATATGGTCGTCTTCGTGATGCGCGTCCTGCTATAGCTGCCGAAGCCAAAAGCTTGGCAGACAAATTGGCATACTTTAGAAAAGGTAACTTGGTTGCCGGTGATGGTAAACATCTCGTTTTTGACAAACGTTTCGACGGTGTATACATCATCCAATTTACTGATGGCACACAAATCGTCATGCACGACCCCGCTGCAGCCGGTTGGGCTTATCAAACCTTTGCATACTATTTTGATCCCAAAAACGATGTCGCATTCGGCTATCAAAGCTTAGGCGATGAAACCAAGTTCACCGACCTGCCTGAAAAAGGTACGGCAACTTACAACGGCTTGACTACTGCCTATGTTGTGAAAGGTGACCAAAGCCGTCAGCTGACGGCGGATGTTAAAGCCATCGTCGATTTTGGTTTAAAAGGCGTACGCTTTGAAACTGCCAATTCCCAATTCCACTCCCTCGACGCCAACGGCCGCCGCGTAAGCGAAGCCGATGCGAAGTACGACATGAAAGGTACGGCGAAATGGGAAAACGGCAACCTCTTCCTGGGTTCAGTTGAAGCAGCCGCAGCAGGTCTGAAAGGTAATTTGAGCGGTAAATTCTACGGTACAAAGGCTGCTGAAATCGGCGGTACTTACGGTCTGAAAAACCAAGACGGCAGCGAACACCTCATCGGCGGTTACGGCGCGAAACGTCAATAATCCTAATGACCGTCTCCTTTAAAAAGGTCGTCTGAAAGACTGTTTGCAGTTTCAGACGACCTTTTTCTTTTAACCTGCCAAACACACACCCGCACCAATATGAAAGCGCATAACATGATCACCTAATGCAGCGACAGATTGATTTGAAATCAGGGCAAAACAAGGAAATTATCCTTATCCGGCAGCTTTATCCCCTATCTTCATCACCCTCTACCCGCTTCTATTACCAACTTCTCTAATAATCACGCCGCAGAAAAGGCGCAATTGTGGCATAATCTGCACCAAATCAAACAGACATCGGCAATGCACACCATACCGGCGCGTGAATCCGATGGCTTTATCACCAAACTTTCAGACAAATCCAACCAAGACAGGGTTTCCAGCCAGAGGTCGTCTGAAAGTATCCGCTTCAACGAAATTAAAACCGACAAATGTAAAGAGCAGAAAGTCTCACATGACAACCCAAACCCTTTTAATCGAACTCCTTACCGAAGAACTTCCCCCCAAAGCCCTGAATAATTTAGGCAACCACTTCGCCGCTTTTGTTGCCGAAGGCTTGGAAAAAGCGCAACTGATTGACGGCGCAGCCGAATATACCGCCTACGCCTCGCCGCGCCGTTTGGCCGTTCAAGTTAAAAACGTGAAAGCCGTTCAAGCCGATCAGAAAATCGTGAAAAAAGGCCCTGCCGTGGCGAATGCCATGAAAGACGGTGCGCCGACCAAGGCTTTGGAAGGTTTCGCACGCGGCGCAGGCGCGAAAATCGAAGACTTGACCATCATTAACGATGGCAAGCAAGACGTGTACGCCTACGAATACGTCCAAACCGGCAAACCTCTGGGCGAACTTTTGGAAGACATTATCAATCAAGCCGTTAAGAAACTGCCGATTCCGAAAGTGATGCGTTGGGGCAGCAGTACGTTTACCTTCGTGCGTCCCGTCCACGGGCTGATTGTGCTGCACGGCAGCGACATCGTAAACGTCAGCGTTTTGGGTCTGCAAAGCGGCAATCAAACCTTGGGACACCGCTTCCTTTCCAGCGGCGAAATTACCATTGAAAACGCCGACAGCTACGCCGTACAAATGCGCGAGCAAGGCAAAGTCGTTGCTTCGTTTGCCGAGCGCAAAGCCGCGATTCAGACGGCATTGAACGAGCAGGCAGGTCGTCTGAAAGCGACCGTTGCCGCCGATGAAGCCCTGCTGGACGAAGTCACCGCGCTGGTTGAATGGCCTGTGGTATTGGAAGCCGGTTTTGAAGAACATTTCCTCGCCGTGCCGCAGGAATGCCTGATTCTGACCATGCAGCAAAACCAAAAATACTTCCCGCTGCTCGACCAAAACGGCAAGCTGATGAACCGCTTCCTGCTGGTCTCCAACCTGCAAACCGAAGACCCGTCGCACATCATCCAAGGCAACGAACGCGTTTTGCGCGCGCGCCTGTCTGATGCCGAATTCTTCTACAAGCAAGACCAGAAAGCGACTTTGGAAAGCCGCCTGCCCAAGCTGGCAAACGTGGTGTACCACAACAAAATCGGCTCGCAAGCCGAACGCATCGAACGCCTGCAAAGCATCGCCGCCCACATCGCCAAAGCTTTGGGCGCAGATGCCGCCGCAGCCGAACGCGCCGCGCGTTTGGCGAAAGCCGACTTGGTGACCGAAATGGTCGGTGAGTTCCCCGAACTGCAAGGCACGATGGGCAAATACTACGCCCGCTTAGACGGCGAAACCGAAGAAATCGCCGAAGCCGTCGAGCAGCACTATCAGCCGCGTTTTGCCGGCGACAACCTGCCGAACGGCAAAGTCGCCACCGCCGTGGCGCTGGCCGACAAGCTGGAAACCTTGGTCGGCATTTGGGGCATCGGCCTGATTCCTACCGGCGACAAAGACCCCTACGCCCTGCGCCGCGCCGCCTTGGGTATTTTGCGGATGCTGATGCAGTATGGTTTGGACGTAAACGAGCTGATTCAGACGACCTTCGACAGCTTCCCCAAAGGTTTGCTCAACGAGAAAACGCCGTCTGAAACCGCCGACTTCATGCAGGCGCGCCTTGCCGTGTTGCTGCAAAACGACTATCCGCAAGACATTGTTGCCGCCGTACTTGCCAAACAGCCGCGCCGTTTGGACGATTTGACCGCCAAACTGCAAGCCGTCACTGCGTTCAAACAACTGCCCGAAGCCGCCGCGCTCGCCGCTGCCAACAAACGCGTGCAAAACCTGCTGAAAAAAGCCGATGCCGAATTGGGCGAAGTCAATGAAAGCCTGCTGCAACAAGACGAAGAAAAAGCCCTGTACGCCGCCGCACAAGGCTTGCAGCCAAAAATCGCCGCCGCCGTTGCCGAAGGCAATTTCCAGACCGCCTTGTCCGAACTGGCTTCCGTCAAACCGCAAGTCGATGCCTTCTTTGACGGCGTGATGGTGATGGCGGAAGACTCCGCCGTAAAACAAAACCGTCTGAACCTGCTGAACCGCTTGGCAGAGCAGATGAACGCGGTAGCGGATATTGCGCTCTTGAGCGAATAATATATAGCCGTAAACAAAGGTCGTCTGAAAACGGACAAGCAGCTTTGCCCAACGTTTTCAGACGACCTTTTTGATTCAATGAAGGCAAACCATCTGCTCGCCCGCAAAGCCAATTCCCGCTCACATCCTTGTCTTAGCCCCATCCCATTCCGTGTGGGCACAGCCTATTTACTATATAATTTCGACTTTCAGCATTTTCCGCGCTTAATCATGAAACGGCTCAAACGCATCAAAACCATCCTCCGCACGCTTTACCTCTACCGCCTCGCCGAGCTGTTTGCCGCGCTTGTCCGTCCGGGCTGGGCGCGGACGATGTTGAAAATGCTGCCGCAGTCGTCTGAATTGGAAAACGAACCGCCGGCCGTCCGCCTGCGCCTTGCACTAGAAAGCCTGGGGCCGATTTTCATCAAGTTCGGACAGGTTCTCTCTACGCGCCCCGATTTGATTCCACATGATTACGCGGTCGAACTGGCAAAGCTGCAAGACAAAGTCCCACCGTTTGATGCGCAGCTTTCACGCTCGCAAATCGAAAAATCGCTGGGGCAATCCATCGAAACGCTGTATGCGGAATTTGAAACCGAACCCGTCGCCAGCGCGTCCATCGCCCAAGTACACAAAGCCCGCCTGCATTCGGGCGAACAGGTGGCGGTCAAAGTCTTGCGCCCCAACCTTTTGCCCGTGATCGAACAGGATTTGTCGCTGATGCGTTTTGGCGCGGCTTGGGTTGAGCGTCTGTTTGCCGACGGCAAGCGTTTGAAACCGCGCGAAGTGGTGGCGGAATTCGACAAATATCTGCATGACGAGTTGGACTTGATGCGCGAAGCCGCCAATGCCAGCCAGCTCGGCCGCAATTTTCAAAACAGTGATATGTTGATTGTACCCAAGGTGTTTTACGACTACTGCACCAGCGACGTACTGACCATCGAATGGATGGACGGCACGCCGGTATCGGAAATCGCCAAACTCAAAGCCGACGGCATCGATTTGCACAAACTTGCCGATTACGGCGTGGAAATCTTCTTCACACAAGTCTTCCGCGACGGCTTTTTCCATGCCGATATGCACCCCGGCAACATTTTGGTCGCCGCCGACAACCGCTACATTGCCCTCGATTTCGGCATCGTCGGCACGCTGACCGACTACGACAAACGCTATCTCGCCATCAACTTCCTCGCCTTTTTCAACCGCGATTACCACCGCGTCGCCACCGCCCACATCGAATCGGGCTGGGTGCCCGCCGACACGCGCGCGGAAGAATTGGAAGCCGCCGTCCGCGCCGTGTGCGAACCGGTGTTCAACAAACCGATTTCGCAAATCTCGTTCGGCCTCGTATTGATGCGCCTGTTTGAAGTCAGCCGCCGCTTCAATGTCGAAATCCAGCCGCAGCTTGTGTTGCTGCAAAAAACGTTGCTCAACATCGAAGGCTTGGGACGACAGCTTGATCCCGATTTGGACTTGTGGAAAACCGCCAAACCGTTTTTGGTGAAATGGATGAACGAACAAGTCGGCCCCAAAGCCTTTTTGCGCAACCTCAAAAACGAAGCCCCCGACTGGGCGCAAATCATCCCTTCCCTACCGCGCAAAATCAATGCGCTGGTTGACGAAAACCGCCAGCAGGAAATGCGCGATGCCTATATCCATTTGGTCAAAGTACAGCAGCGGCAAAGCATGTGGCTGGGCGTGATTGCGATTGTGTTGCTGCTGATTTTGCTGTTTGATTAAAAATCCATATACACAAAAGGTCGTCTGAAAACGAAATAGTGGTTTTAGAAAAACTCGCTATCCGCATTTTCAGACGACCTTTTATTATGAATTTGAATAAAACGCACACCTCAATCGTAGCATGGGCTCCGCCCACGAAAATTGGATATTTTGCCCCTCATCCCAAACAAAATTGACCAACATATAGTGGATTAAATTTAAATCAGGACAAGGCGCCGAAGCCGCAGACAGTACAGATAGTACGGCAAGGCGAGGTAACGCCGCCCTGGTTTAAAGTTAATCCACTATAATTTCTCGCGGGCAAAGCCCACGCTACTTTTCTACTCATTACCAAGGTCGTCTGAAAACACGGATTGCAGCCAGGCAAACCTGATATGACCGTTTTCAGACGACCTTCTATTGCGAGTTTGAATAAAATACCCGCCACTACCGTAGCGTGGGCTTTGCCCACGAAAATCAAGATATTTTGCCCCTCATCCCAAACAAAATTGACCAACATAATTTCTCGCGGGCAAAGCCCACGCTACTTTTCTACTCGTTACCAAGGTCGTCTGAAAACACGGATTGCGGCTAAGCAAACCCGTTATGACCGTTTTCAGACGACCTTCTATTGCGAGTTTGAATAAAACACCCGCCGCAACCGTAGCGTGGGCTTTGCCCACGAAAATCAGGATATTTTGCCCATCGCCCAAAAACAGAATAGACCGATAAATTTCTCGCGGGCAAAGCCCACGCTACTTTTCTACTCATTACCAAGGTCGTCTGAAAACGCAAAACCGTTCTCACCGTATAAAACCACGCTTTTCAGACGACCTTTACAGTTTTTGAGTCATTCCCCGATATGCTATAATCCGCCGTTAAACTTTTATCTTTTCAGGAAAAACCATGAGCTTGAAATGCGGCATCGTCGGCCTGCCCAACGTCGGCAAATCCACCCTCTTTAACGCGCTGACCCAATCGGGCATCGAAGCGGCGAACTATCCCTTCTGCACCATCGAACCCAACGTCGGCATCGTCGAAGTGCCCGACCCGCGCATGGCGGAGCTGGCGAAAATCGTCAATCCGCAAAAAATGCAGCCCGCCATCGTCGAGTTCGTCGATATTGCCGGTTTGGTTGCAGGCGCGAGCAAAGGCGAAGGCTTGGGCAACCAGTTCCTCGCCAACATCCGCGAAACCGACGCCATCGTCAACGTCGTGCGCTGCTTTGACGACGACAACATCGTCCACGTTTCCGGCAAAGTCGATCCGATTGCCGACATCGAAACCATCGGCACCGAACTAGCCCTTGCCGACCTCGCCAGCGTCGAAAAAGCCATCGTCCGCGAAGAAAAACGCGCCCGCTCAGGCGACAAAGACGCGCAAAAACTGGTCGAACTGTGCAAAAAACTGCTGCCGCATCTGGACGAAGGCAAACCTGTCCGCTCTTTCGGCTTAGACGCGGAAGAACTCGCCATGCTCAAACCGCTGTTCCTGCTCACCGCCAAACCTGCCATGTATGTCGGCAACGTTGCCGAAGACGGTTTTGAAAACAATCCGCACCTCGACCGCCTGAAAGAATTGGCTGAAAAAGAAAACGCCCCTGTTGTCGCCGTTTGCGCCGCGATGGAAAGTGAAATCGCCGAATTGGAAGACGACGAAAAAGCCGAATTCCTCGCCGAAATGGGCTTGGAAGAACCCGGTCTGAACCGCCTGATCCGCGCGGGCTACGACCTCTTGGGCCTGCAAACCTACTTCACCGCCGGCGTCAAAGAAGTCCGCGCCTGGACCATCCACAAAGGCGACACTGCCCCACAAGCTGCCGGCGTCATCCACACCGACTTCGAACGCGGCTTCATCCGCGCCCAAGTCATTTCCTACGACGACTTTGTCTCGCTCGGTGGTGAAGCCAAAGCCAAAGAAGCCGGCAAAATGCGCGTAGAAGGCAAGGAATATGTCGTGCAGGACGGGGATGTGATGCATTTCTTGTTTAACGTATAAACCAAATGCAATAAGTTTTCAGACGACCTTCCTAACCGAGGTCGTCTGAAAACCATCATTCTGTTGTTTCGGACTTAGGAAGTTATCCATGAAAAAATCTATTCTCTATATGGCATTATTTTTCGCTGCCTCAACTGCCCAAGCACAAACACCGCAACAAATCGTACAGAAGTTTTATCCGAAATATTCGCAAAAATACCAATGTTACCAAGTCAATGTGAAAGACAATGGTCAATACTGTGTACGTCAAACCAAAAGCGAAACGCGCCAAACTGCTCAAGGCAAACTGATGTACCTGCTGTTTACAGGCAACGCATTTAATTTTGAAAAAGGCGTAGCAGACGGTGCGCACGTTCAATCCGGTCTGGCGGGCGTATTTGTTTTGAAACAGACTGGCAACGACTGGAAACTTCTCGCTGCGCAACCACATGGCTGGGCGGGCTCATTCGGTAATGCGCCTGAAGCAAAGTCTTGGTCGTTCCACGAATTCGGCAAAGACAAATGGGGATTTCTGACCCTTCATGGCGATGTTCATAATGGTTATGCGGGTTCTGCCTATCAATTGTTTGTTCATGACGGCGCGAAAAAAATCACAAAAAGCAGTATCACGGCAGAAGCAGAAAATACGGGGGCATTAGGCGACTGCTCGGAAAATTTTTATAAAGGTCGTAAAAACACCGCTGCCGAACGACGTAAATGCTTGAGCGAACTGTACAACCTTTCTTCTAAAATCAAAATACTAAAAGACGGTAAAACAAGTGCCGGTTTCTACCCGCTTCAATTGACGGTATCTGGTTTTGACGGCTCGAAAAAATACACCAATAAAGTCTTTATTGCCACCTATAACTCTGCCAAAGAATATTACAGCACCCCAAAAGACTATCCACTGGCAGATAAAGATTTTTAATTTTTCAGACGACCTCCGATATTTTAAGGTATAGAAAAGGTCGTCTGAAACACCGACTATATAAAAGGAATTTCAGTGAAATCAGTTATCCAAGACCTACAATCGCGCGGCTTAATCGCGCAAACTACCGACATCGAAGCCTTAGACGCTTTGTTAAACGAACAAAAAATCGCCCTCTACTGCGGTTTCGACCCGACCGCCGACAGCCTGCATATCGGTCACTTGCTGCCCGTGTTGGCATTACGCCGTTTCCAACAAGCCGGCCATACGCCGATTGCTTTGGTGGGCGGCGCGACCGGTATGATTGGCGATCCCAGCTTCAAAGCGGTGGAGCGCAGCTTGAATTCCGCCGAAACCGTTGCCGGCTGGGTGGAAAGCATCCGCAACCAACTGAAACCGTTTTTGAGCTTTGAAGGCGAAAACGCCGCTATTATGGCGAACAACGCCGACTGGTTCGGCAGCATGAACTGCCTCGACTTCCTGCGCGACATCGGCAAGCATTTCTCCGTCAACGCCATGCTGAACAAGGAATCCGTCAAACAGCGTATCGAGCGCGACGATGTGGGCATTTCCTTCACCGAGTTCGCCTACTCCCTGCTGCAAGGCTACGACTTCGCCGAATTGAACAAACGTCACGGTGCGGTTTTGGAAATCGGCGGCTCCGACCAATGGGGCAACATCACCGCCGGTATCGACCTGACACGTCGTCTGAACCAAAAACAAGTATTCGGCCTGACCCTGCCTTTGGTTACCAAATCCGACGGCACCAAATTCGGCAAAACCGAAGGCGGCGCGGTATGGCTGAACGCGAAGAAAACCTCGCCGTATCAGTTCTACCAGTTCTGGCTGAAAGTTGCCGATGCCGATGTGTATAAATTCCTGAAATACTTCACCTTCCTGTCTATCGAAGAAATCGACGCCATCGAAGCGAAAGACAAAGCCAGCGGCACCAAACCCGAAGCGCAACGCATCCTTGCCGAAGAAATGACCCGCCTGATTCACGGCGAAGCCGCCCTGCAAGCTGCACAGCGCATTTCCGAAAGCCTGTTTACCGAAGACCAAAGCAGCCTGACGGAAAGCGACTTCGAACAGCTCGCCCTCGACGGCCTGCCCGCATTTGAAGTTTCAGACGACCTCAACGTCGTCGAAGCCTTGGTCAAAACCGGCTTAGCCTCGTCCAACAAAGAAGCGCGCGGTTTTGTGAACAGCAAAGCGGTATTGCTCAACGGCCAAGCCGCCGAATCGAACAACCCGAACCACGCCGCCGAACGCCCTGACGATGCCTATCTGCTGACCGACGCGCACAAACGCTTCGGCAAATACACCATCGTACGGCGCGGCAAACGCAACCACGCGCTCTTGGTTTGGAAATAAGCCTTAAATGACAAAGGTCGTCTGAAAACTTTTTTCAGACGACCTTTTTTCTACCGTCAACAGTATGATAGCAAATATATTCCCATCTATAGTGGATTAACTACAGATCGGCACGATATTTCCCATTCATACCGTCTGAGGCTTCGTCTTGCCCTGATTTACAATCAATCTGCCACACCTGCGCTCATCATAAATCTTAAATCCGGTAACGCCCTATCCGTTTGAATTTAATGAACAATAAGAAAGAAACACCATGACTTCCCCCTACACTCTTGCCAACCTGAAGACCGCCTACCAGCGCAAAGAAAAACTGAAATATCTATACTTCTGGGGACACACGCCAAAACATATAGTGGATTAAATTTAAATCAGGGACAAGGCGCCGAAGCCGCAGACAGATACAGATAGTACGGCAAGGCGAGGTAACGCTGTACTGGTTTAAAGTTAATCCACTATAAAAATGAGATAGATAAAGCCGTCTTCAGCCAATGGTATCCTGCGCCCTTTGAAATCGACGGCATCCGCTATGCGACTGCCGAACACTATATGATGGCAGAAAAGGCGAGGCTGTTCGGCGCAGACGATATCCGCCGCCAAATCATCGCTTCTGCCCACCCCAAACAGGCTAAGGATTTGGGAAGACAAGTCATCGGTTTTAAAAACGATATTTGGAATGCCCGCCGCTTCGATATCGTTTGCGAAGGCAACCGTGCCAAATTCATCCAACACCCCGATTTGAAACGCTTTTTGCTTGGCACCGGCAGCCGTATCTTAATAGAAGCCAGCCCGGTTGACGCAATCTGGGGAATCGGACTTGCCCAAGATGATCCACGCGCCCAAAATCCATTGCAATGGCGGGGTTTGAACCTACTTGGTTTCGCGCTAATGAAAGTACGGGATGAACTTCAGGTCGTCTGAAAGCAACTTCAGACGACCCCATAAAAAAACGCACCTTATGAAAAGGTGCGTTTTAATTTCTACGATTTAGAATTTAGCGCCGGATTGGTTGGCCATATAGTCAACCGCTGCTTTGACTTCGTCATCACTCAGGCTTGTGTTACCGCCTTTGGCAGGCATGGAGTTAAAGCCTTCGAGCGCGTGTTTGTGCAGGGTATCTTTACCTTGCTTGATGCGCGGGGCCCACTCGTCTTTCTTACCTATGCCTGGAGCACCGGGGATGGTACCACCGTGACACATTTTACAGTTGGCTTCAAAAACGGCTTTACCATCCACTTTGGCAGAAGAAGCATCTGCTTTTTCTACCGGCTTGGCTTCGGCAGGAGCGGCCGCTTTTGCATCAGCTGCTGAAGCTGCTTTTTCAGCTTGTGCAGGTGCGGACGCAGATGAAGCGTCAGCGGATGATGCGGCAGCAGAAGCAGGTGCCGGAGCAGGTTCGGCTTTTTTCACGGGTGCTTTGCCGTCTTTATTGGACAGACCCCATACATACGCAGTCATGATGTGGAGTTTGTCTTTATCCAAGAAACGACCCCAAGCCGGCATTTGACTGTGTCGGCCGTTGGTGATGGTTTCGATAATCGATTTTTGAGTACCGCCCCACAACCATACGTTGTCGGTCAGGTTCGGACCCAATCCTTGGATACCTTGACCTTTGTCGCCGTGACAGGTAAAGCAGTTTGCCGGTGGACCGCTGAATAATACTTTACCGCGTGCGGCACGTTCTTCATCGTATTGGTCTTTGGATTTGGATAAGGACATGACATAGTTTGCCACATCTTTTACCCGCTCTTCACCCAATGCAGGACCCCATGCCGCCATCGTCGCCGTACGGCCTTTTTCAATGGTCTCGTGGATTTTCTCAGGTTCGCCGCCCCACAACCAATCGTTGTCGGTCAAATTCGGGAAGCCTTTGGAACCTTTGGCATCAGAACCGTGACATTGGATACAGTAGGTATTGAAGAGGTTTTGACCGATGGCGCGTGCTTCAGGATTTTTTGCCACTTGCTCAATCGGCATATTGGCAAACTTGGCATAAACTTTGCCGTACTTCTGATCTGCTTTAGCCATTTCCTGATCATATTGTCCGTGGCTGCTCCATTTCCACTGGCCTTCATAATCGCCCAAACCCGGGTACATGACCAGATAACCGATACCGAACAGCCAGACAAAGACATACAGCCAAAACCACCAGCGTGGCAACGGGTTGTTATATTCTTCGATACCGTCCCATTGATGACCTGTCGTTTTGACTTCTTCGCCCTTTTTAGGACGCTTCACAACGTTTTGGGAAAGCAGCAGCCATGCCAAGCCGATAAAGCTGAGCACGACGATGACTGCAATGTATATATTCCAGAAATTACTGGTAAATTGGGGTGATGTGTTCATTATTTTGCTCCGTGATCACGGACTAAACTGTTATCGCCCGTCTTTTTCAGACGACTCTTTATCCTCATCATTTTCGAAAATACTGTTGGCGGCATCATCGTAGTTCTTTTTATTGCGTCGGTTGAAAACGATATAAAGCACTAAGATAAAGCTGATAAAAACCCAAACAGTAAAGAGCGAGCGGGCCCAGTTTACGTCCATGATGTTACCTTACGTTTTTCAATGCCAAGCCTAAGCCTTGCAGGTATGCAATCACCGCATCCAGCTCCGATTTGTTTTCCAAAGCTTCAGGCGCTTTGGCAATCTCTTCGTCGCTGTAAGGCGTACCGACTTTACGCAGGGCTTTCATATGCGCCACGGTTGCTTCGGCATCGACTTTGTTGCGGGCAAGCCATGGGAAAGCGGGCATATTGGACTCCGGCACAACGTCGCGCGGATTCAGCAGGTGGATGCGGTGCCATTCGTCGGAATAGCGGCCGCCGACACGTGCCAAGTCCGGACCGGTACGTTTGGAACCCCATTGGAACGGATGGTCATAAACAGACTCGCCGGCAACGGAGTAGTGGCCGTAACGTTCGGTTTCCGCACGGAACGGACGGATCATTTGAGAGTGACAGTTGTAACAACCCTCACGGATATAGATGTCGCGACCAGCCACTTGCAAAGCATTATAAGGTTTCACACCTTCTATAGGCTTAGTGACAGCTTTAGTAAAGAACAGCGGCACGGCTTCAATCAACAGGCCTACGCTGACTACAAGCAGGGTAAATACAATCAGGACGCCGACTTTTTCTTCAGCTAATTGTTGTAATTTCATTTTGGTAGCCTTTTCTTATGTTTTTAGTGGTGCTGGGTTTGAGACACCGCGGGAATCTCGGCATCAACCGCTTTGCCACTGATGGCCGTACGGTAAACGTTGTATGCCATGATACACATACCGCTCAGGTACAGCAGGCCGCCGGTGAAACGAATCATGTAGAAAGGCATGGTGCGTTTAACTGACTCTACAAACGAGTAGGTCAAAGTACCGTCCGCATTCAGAGAACCCCACATCATACCTTGCAATACCCCTGCAATCCACATGGAGGCGATATACAGAACCACGCCGATGGTCGCAATCCAGAAATGCGCTTCCACCAATTTGGTGCTGTACATTTCATTTTTACCGAACAGGCGGGGAATCATGTAGTACACGGAACCAATGGTCACGAAGCCCACCCAGCCCAATGCGCCGGCATGAACGTGTGCAACGGTCCAGTCAGTGTAGTGGCTCAAAGCGTTGACGGATTTGATGGACATCATCGGACCTTCGAAGGTGGACATACCGTAGAAGGACAGAGAAACGATCAAGAATTTCAAGATAGGGTCGGTACGCAGTTTGTCCCATGCGCCGGACAAGGTCATGATACCGTTAATCATACCGCCCCAAGAAGGTGCGAACAGAATCAGGGACAACACCATACCCAAGGACTGAGTCCAGTCAGGCAGCGCGGTATAGTGCAAGTGGTGGGAACCTGCCCACATGTAGGTGAAAATCAAAGCCCAGAAGTGGACGACGGACAGGCGGTAAGAGTAAACAGGACGACCTGCCTGTTTCGGCACGAAGTAGTACATCATGCCCAAGAAGCCTGCGGTCAGGAAGAAACCTACGGCATTATGACCATACCACCATTGAACCATAGCATCGATTGCACCCGCATAAACCGGATAGGATTTCATGAAGCCCGCAGGAATGCTCAGGTTATTGACGATGTGCAACAGGGCGACGGCCAAAATGAAACCGCCGTAGAACCAGTTGGCAACGTAGATGTGTTTGATTTTACGTTTGGCAATCGTACCGAAGAATACGATGGCGTAAGCAATCCAAACCAAAGCGATCAGGATGTCGATAGGCCATTCCAATTCGGCATACTCTTTAGCTTGGGTATAACCCAAAGGCAGGCTGACGATTGCCGCAACGATAACTGCCTGCCAACCCCAGAAGGTAAATGCCGGCAGCCAACCGCCGAACAGGCGTGCATTACAGGTACGTTGAACAACGTAGTATGATGTACCCATCAGACCGCAACCGCCGAATGCAAAAATCACCGCATTGGTGTGCAACGGACGCAGGCGGCCGAAGTGGAACCAAGGGCCGACATCTGATAAATCAAGGGACGGGGCAAACAATTGGGCGGCAACGATGACACCGACCAACATGCCCACAATACCCCAAACTACGGTCATGATGGCGAACTGGCGCACCACTTTGTAGTTATAAGTTTGTGTGTCCATGAGAGTCTCCATGAATTATGGGAATAAAAATTTTTTATCTCACTTTGCCGTATGCGTTTTGAACAAACGCAATAAGGGCTAGGTTTAAATTTTTCTAAATTTAACATATAAGACAAGCCTAGCCAAGCGGAATTACATTTCACTCCATCTGGCGGCTTTATCGATTTTTTATATTTTTTACTTTATAATCATATTATTATTTAACAACCTCCCCTACAGCTCCACTTTATTTTTTCAAGCCTCCCTTTTGAAAGGGACTTTATCGATATAAATCAAGCTGCATAATTCGACCTTTTTATTCATAAAATTTAACAAATACATTAATAGTCATGATTAATTACAAAATCACCCCCAACCCGCTCGCCCACGAGTGGCACATCCGCCTAACCTTCCGACAAGAACATGATTTGGAAACAGAAATCAGCCTGCCGAACTGGGTTCCCGGCAGCTATCTGATACGCGATTTTTCCCGCCACATCACCACCATCCGCGCTTTTTGCAACGGAGAATATGCCCATCTGACCCAAGTCAAAAAAAACCAGTGGCGCACTGCCCCGCAGTCCGGCGAGTGGGAAATTTACTACACCGTTTACGCCTACGACCTGTCCGTCCGCGGCTCGTTTCTGACTGCCGAACGCGGGTTCTTTGACGGCGCGTGCCTGTTTTTACAGGTAAACGGACAAGAAAACAGCGCGCACCAAATCGAATTCCCCATCCTGCCGAAAACATGGCGGATTGCCACCACCCTGCCCCAAACCGACGTCCACAGCTTTCAGACGACCTCCTACCACGACTTAATCGACCACCCTGTCGAACTGGGCAACATCGAATTTCTCGATTTTGAAGCCGGCGGCATCCCGCACCGCATCGCCTTGAGCGGCCACTACCCCGATTTCGACCGCGACCGCCTCGTGTCAGACATCCGCACAATCTGCGAAACCGAACTGGCCATGTTCCCCTCCCCTGCCCCGTTCACCCATTACCTCTTCCTGCTCCACGTCGGCGACAACATCTACGGCGGACTGGAACACATCAGCAGCACCGCCCTGCTCGCCGACCGCCACAGCCTGCCGCCGCACGGCATGACCGACGCCAACGACGCCTACACCCAACTGCTCGGACTGTTCTCACACGAATACTTCCACGCCTGGAACGTCAAATCCATCAAACCCGCCGCCTTTGCCCCCTACGACCTAGACCGCGAAAACTACACCGAGCAGCTTTGGGCATTTGAAGGCATCACCTCATACTACGACGACCTCTTCCTCGCCCGAAGCCGCACCATCGCCCCCGAAGCCTACCTGCGCCTGCTCGCCCAAAGCATCACCCGCGTGCAGCAAACCAAAGGTCGTCTGAAACAAAGCCTTGCCGAATCCAGCTTCACCGCTTGGAACAAATTCTACAAACAAGACGAAAACAGCCCCAACGCCATCGTCAGCTACTACCAAAAAGGCGCACTCGCCGCCCTCTGCCTCGACCTCGCCATCAGCAGCAAAAGCAGTGGGCGACACACCCTCGACAGCGTCATGCAGAAACACTACCGCGATTGGCTGGACACCCGGCAAGGCATCCCCGAAAAACAATGGCAAGCCCGTTGCCAAGCGTTTATCGGCCTAGATCTCGAAGACTTTTTTCAGACGACCCTCTACACCACCGTCGACCTGCCCCTTGCCGAACTCCTCGCCACCATAGGCATCGGACTGCAATGGCAGGCACAGCCGCGCAGCCACGGCGGCGCATTCCTGCCCGAACCGCCAACCGAAACGCCCGCCCCTGCATCCGACTTCGGCGCAAGGTTCAAACAAAACAGCGACCACGCCACCCTGACTCACGTCTTCAACGGCGGCAGCGCAGAAAACGCCGCCCTCTGCCCGCAGGACAAAATCATCGCCATCGACGGCTACGCCTGTACCGACCTTGCCGCACAGTGGGCGCAACTCCCCATCGGCGCCACCGCCCGCCTCCACTACTTCCGCACCGGCATCCTGTACGTCGCCGACATCACCGTCCAAGCCGCCGAAGCCGACACCGCCGTCCTCTACATTACCGACCGCGAATTATTTGAAAGCTGGCTTTATAATGACCGAGCCTGATTTTCAGACGGCCTCAAGTGCCAGATTGAGGCCGTCTGAAACATTAACACTGAAAGAAACAACCATGAAAAAAATCCTTGTCAGCATCACCGTCCTGTTACTCAGTTTGCACGCCACAGCCGCCCCCCAATCAGATTCGGCATATAAAGTAGGAAAGGATATCGCCGTCTTCTACAAAAATCCCTCTGCCGAACGTGCTGCTTCTCTAATGGACCAGATTGTCAAAGCCAATCTCATGCGCAATACCACCCTTGTATGGGGCACGCAAGCTCTGCAAAAATACCCCCAAGGCAGCACTATTTGGTGTGACAATATCCGAACTTACCAAGGCGACGCCTTAACCTTTTCCGCCTACACCCTCGCCCTGACAGGCACGTCTCAAGCCCAAACCTGTCTCGACAGCCTGACATTAAATACCGAGCTTAAAAACAATCTCAAGGAAAACAAAAGCTTCCATCCGCTTCAAGAACCCATCATCTCCCCTGCATCACTGGATTTTCATTGGGTAACTTATTTTGCCACCGGCAATCCGAAAGCGGTCGAACGTATCGTTGACTACATCATCAAAGCCCAAACGGCTGCCGCCCAACGCCCTAACCATGTAGACCTCACACTTTCCGCTGCCATTTGGTCAACCCGATCCAATATGCAACAAGATACAGCGATTGACGAGATTGTCCGCAAATACATACAAAAACAATCCGAAGCCAATAAAAAACGATTGGAAAAAGCCCTGTTGGCCCCTCAAGGCAACTAAAATCCATCATCAAACCTAGAAAAGGAAAACCCATGTCTATCCAAAAACTTGCCGACAACCTCTATATCGCCCCGCAACTGACCGAAGCAGACGTACAAGAAGCCGCCAAACTCGGCATCCAAACCGTCATCTGCAACCGTCCCGACGGCGAAGAAGAAAACCAAGTTACGTTCAAACAAGTCGAAAGCTGGCTTGAAGCTGCAGGCATCCGCGAACACCATCATCAGCCCGTCGTCGCACCCGCCATCAACGCCGCTGATGTCGCTGCCTTCCAAAACCTGCTCAAAAGCGTTTCCCAACCCGTTCTCACCTACTGCCGCACCGGCACCCGCTGCTCCCTGCTCTGGGGCTATCATCAGGTGCAACACGGTGCAAGCGTCGCCGAAGTCGTCGCTGCGGCACAACAAGCAGGCGTCAATCTGAGCAACTTCGAAGCCCGCCTGCAAGACGCGCAACAAAACGGGCTGGCGTAACACGCTATCCGTTTAGCCAAACGCAAAGGTCGTCTGAAAATACCGTTTCAAAAAATGGAAACCGTTTTCAGACGACCTTTTTACGTTATGCCGTTTGGCGAACCGAATGAACGCATCCGATATTTTAAACATTGCGGCAATCCGTTACATCCAGATGAAACTCAATATCCAGACCTGCCGTTTTCATTTACAATCCCCCCGTTCCATCTCATCAATCTATTATGCAAATCCTGCTCACTTTTTTGTTTAAATGCTTTGCGGCGCTGCCTTTGCCGCTTCTACACGCGCTGGGGAATGCGGCGGGCGGCTTGGGCTATTATCTGCTCAAAAGCGACCGGCAGCGTGTGTTCGACAATATGCGGCTTGCCGGATTGAATCCCGAGCCTTCGTCGGTCAAAGCCGTTTTCCGTGAAACGGCGAAAGGCGGGCTGGAATTGCCCGTAGCCTTTTTCAGACGACCTGAAAGCATTGAAACGCTGTTTAAAGAAGTGCATGGTTGGGAACATGTCCAATCGGCTTTGGACGCCGGAGAAGGACTGTTGTTTATTACCCCGCACATCGGCAGCTACGACCTCGCCGGACGCTATATCAGCCAACAGCTTCCGTTCCCGCTGACTGCCATGTACAAACCACCCAAAATCAAAGCCTTGGATTCTGTTATGCAGGCGGGGCGCGTTCGCGGCAAAGGAAAAACCGCCCCCACCAATATTCAAGGGGTCAAACAAGTCATTAAGGCTTTGCGTTCCGGCGAAGCCACGATTGTCTTGCCCGACCATGCCCCCTCCCCCGAAGAAGGCGGCGACGGCGTCTGGGTGCCGTTTTTCGGGAAATACGCCTACACCATGACGCTGGTGGGCAAACTGGCGCAAGTCAAGGGCGTGAAGGCGCTGTTTTTCTGCGGCGAGCGTTTACCGAACGGCAAAGGATTTGTGCTGCACATCGAGCCTATGCGCGGCGAACTGAACGGCGACAAACAGCACGACGCGCAGATTATCAATGAAAACACCGAATACTGGATACGCCGCTTCCCGACCCAGTATCTGTTTATGTACAACCGCTACAAACAGCCCGCAGGCGCACCGCTCTCGCCCGACTGGAAACCGGAACCCGGCTGGAAACCTGAAGACGTACAGGATTGAACATTCCTTGCGGGTCGTCTGAAAAGGCGGCTGATGCCCGGTTTCTCAAAACATCGCCATACCAACACAAAAAAGCACCCCAATCGAGGTGCTTTTTCTCTTTTCAGACGACCTTTTGCCGGGCATCAGCCTTTTTTATTGTTCAACGCGGCTTTGACAAACGCGGAGAACAAAGGATGGCCTCTGCGCGGGTTGGACGTGAACTCAGGGTGGAACTGGCAGGCGAAGAACCAAGGATGGTTCGGCAGTTCGATGGTTTCGACCAAGCGTTCACGTCCTGCGGATACGCCGCCGATGACCAAGCCTGCCTGTTCCAGCGTAGGAACGTAGTTGTTGTTGACTTCGTAGCGGTGGCGGTGGCGCTCGCGGATGTGTTCGCTGCCGTAGATTTTGGCGGCGAGGCTGCCTGCTTTCAATTCAACCTCTTGCGCACCCAAACGCATGGTGCCGCCCAAATCGGCGGATTCGTCGCGGGTTTCGACGCTGCCGTCGGCGGTTTGCCATTCGTCAATCAGGGCGACGACGGGGGCGGCGCATTTGAGGTCGAACTCGGTGGAATTCGCGCCTTTCAAGCCTGCGACGTCGCGGGCGTATTCGATCAGCGCAATCTGCATACCGAGGCAGATGCCCAAGTATGGCACGTTGTTTTCGCGGGCATAACGCACGGCGGCAATTTTGCCTTCCACGCCGCGCGAACCGAAACCGCCGGGAACAAGGATGGCGTCCATATCTTTGAGCATGGAAACGTCGCCGTTGTTTTTCTCGATGTTTTCGCTGTCAACGAAGGTGATTTGCACGTCGGTTTCGGTGTGGATGCCCGCATGTTTCAAGGCTTCGATCAGCGATTTGTAGGATTCGGTCAAATCGACGTATTTGCCGACCATGGCGATTTTGACGGTGTGTTTCGGATTTTTGATGGCATGGACGATTTTTTTCCACGCGGTCAAATCCGCCTGTTGTACGTTCAGCTGCAACTGCTCGGTAATGATGTTGTCGATGCCTTGGTCGTGCAGCATTTCGGGGCACTCGTAGATGCTGTCCACGTCGTAGCTGCCTACAATCGCGCGCTCTTCCACGTTGCAGAACAGGGCGATTTTGCGGCGTTCGTCCGCCGGCATTTTCCTGTCCATGCGGCAAATCAGGATGTCGGGTTGCAAACCGATGCTCAACATTTCTTTAACGGTGTGCTGGGTCGGCTTGGTTTTGATTTCGCCGGCGGCGGCGATGTAGGGGACGTAGCTCAAGTGGGCGAACAAGGTGTTGTTGCGTCCCAACTGGCTGCGCATCTGACGGATGGCTTCCAAAAACGGCAGCGACTCGATGTCGCCGACCGTACCGCCGATTTCGACGATGGCGACATCGTAGCCCGCCGCGCCTTCGTGGATGCGGCGTTTGATTTCGTCGGTAATGTGCGGGATGACTTGAACCGTACCGCCGAGGTAGTCGCCGCGGCGTTCTTTGGCGATGACGTTTTCGTACACCTGCCCCGTGCTGAAGCTGTTGCGGCGGGTCATGGTGGCGTTGATGAAACGTTCGTAGTGTCCCAAGTCGAGGTCGGTTTCCGCGCCGTCGTCGGTGACGAACACTTCGCCGTGCTGGAACGGGCTCATCGTGCCGGGATCGACGTTGATATAAGGGTCGAGCTTGAGCATGGTCACGTTCAGACCGCGCGATTCGAGGATGGTGGCAATAGAAGCGGCGGCGATACCTTTTCCGAGTGAAGATACGACGCCGCCGGTTACGAAAATAAATTTAGTCATGATGCAGTACCCATGTTGGAATACGGGATTTTACCTTTAAGCGGGTTTTCTGGCAAACGCGGGAAGCCGACGCCGTCCGAAAGAAACTGCCCGAATATAACGAAATCATCTTTTTTTAAAACCAAGCATTCTTTCCCATTTTCAGACGACCTCATTAAAGTAACGAGCAATCCGAGAATTAAGGAAAGAACCATGACCGCAACCACCGCCCCGCTTTTGCGCTTCATCACCGCCGGCAGCGTCGACGACGGCAAATCCACCCTCATCGGCCGCCTGCTCTACGACAGCAAAACCCTGCTGACCGACCAGCTCGACAAACTCAACCGCGCCGCCGAAAACGGCGAAACGCCCGACTTCGCCAGCCTCACCGACGGCCTTGCCGCCGAGCGCGAACAAGGCATCACCATCGATGTCGCCTACCGCTATTTCGCCACGCCCAAGCGCAAATTCATCATCGCCGACACGCCCGGACACGAACAATACACCCGCAACATGGTAACGGGTGCATCGACCGCCGACGCCGCCATCGTCCTGATAGACGCGACGCGCGTCGATTTTTCCGGCAGAGAACCCGTCCTCCTGCCGCAGACCAAACGCCACAGCGCGATTCTGAAACTCTTGGGCTGCCCCAACATCATCGTCGCCGTCAACAAACTCGACCTGCTCGACTTCGACGAAACCAAATATCAGGCCATCACTGACGCCTACCGCAAGCTGGTGGAACAAATCGGCCTCCAAGCCCAAATCCACTTCCTGCCCATCAGCGCGTTAAAAGGCGACAACATCGTTAACGCCAGCAGCCAAACCCCGTGGTATCAAGGTTTACCGCTGTTACCCCTGCTCGAAAGCCTGCCTGTCAACCGTCAAAACGCCGCCGACCAAGCCGCCCATTTCCCCGTGCAGCGCGTCGCACGGCAAGACGGCAGCAGCAGCGACGACTTCCGCGGCTATCAAGGCAGGCTGGAAGCAGGCCGTCTGAAAACCGGCGACGAAGTCAAAATCCTGCCTGGCGGACATACCGCCAAAATCGCCGAAATCTACAATCCAAACGGCAAAACCGAATCCGCCGAAGCGGGCGAAGTACTGACCGTCACGCTTGATACCGACCTCGACATCTCGCGCGGCAACAGCATCGCCGCCGCCGACAGCCCCGTCGCGCCCGAACAGCAGTTCCAAGCCGCGCTGTGCTGGTTCGACGACATCCCGCTCAACCTGCGCCGCAAATACCTGCTGAAACACACCACCCAAACCACGCCCGTCAAAATCAGCGCGATATCCTACGTTTGGGACGTGAACACCCTCAGCCGCGTCGAATCCGCCGACACGCTCAAACTCAACGACATCGGCAGCATCAGCCTCAAAACCCAGCAGCCGATCGCTGCCGCGCCCTACGAAGAAAACCACGCCCTCGGCGCGTTCATCCTGATAGACGAAGCCACCAACCACACCGTCGCCGCAGGCATGATACGCAAGGCTGACCAAGCGGACAGTTTTGAAATTTGAAACAAAGGCATATTGAATTGAAGAGGTCGTCTGAAAAACCGAAACAAGGGTTTTCAGACGACCTCTTCAGTATGGCAGATTAAAGCAGGGAATGTGGCAGGTCGGTTTTAAGCCATACGGCGTTGCCTTGTCCTTATCCAACGCGGTGGGAAATCACAGTGAATTAAAATAACGAAATCGCGGCATGGCATTTTTCATTTGGATACATGACAAAAGGTCGTCTGAAAATCCAAAATCGGATTTTCAGACGACCTTTGCCTTACTTGAACCACCTTAGTAGGCGGACATCATGACCGCTAAGGTATGGCTTACCTTTTAGAAAATCAGGCTTTAGGTTTCAACTCCGCCGCTTCTTTGGCGAGGCGGGTGATGGTGTCCCAGTCTTTGTTTTTAACGGCTTCTTTCGGTGTCAGCCATGAGCCGCCGACGCATAAGACGTTGGGCAGTGCCAAGTAATCGGGCGCGGTGGCGAGGCTGATGCCGCCGGTCGGGCAGAAACGCACGTCGGCATAAGGACCGTAGAGGGCTTTGAGCATGGCTTTGCCGCCGACGACTTCGGCGGGGAAGAGTTTGAGGGTATCGATACCGTGTTCCAAAGCTAGTTGGACTTCGCCCGGGGTGGCTACGCCGGGGATCAGGGGGATGCCGCTGTTGTGGCTGGCTTTGGCGAGGGATTCGTGCAGGCCCGGGCTGATGGCGAAAACCGCGCCTGCGTCTTCGACGGCTTTGAGCTGTTCAGGGTTGGTAACCGTACCCGCGCCGACGATGGCGTTGGGCACTTCTTTGGCAATCAGGCGGATGGCGTCGAGGCCGACGGGAGTGCGCAGGGTGATTTCGAGGGTGGGGATACCGCCTTCAACAAGGGCGTGGGACAAATCGACGGCGGTGCTTAAGTCGTCAATCGCCATGACGGGCACGACTGCGCCGGCAGTCAGGATTTCGCGTGGGGTCAGTTTGGACATTTCGATTCTCCAGGTGGGATGGGGTTGTCGTTTTTGTTGAGGTCAAACGGGACGGGGTTTAAGTTTTCAGACGACCTTTAGGGGCTGTATTCGGATACCCGTATCCGACAAATACCCTGATAACGTCGGATTCGAGAATCCGACCTACGTCTTTGGTTTTGTTCGTGGGCAAAGCCCACGCTACATCTGCTGCGTTAAAACGGGACGGGATTATAAATTTCAGACGACCTTTGGGCTGTAGGTCGGATTCTTGAATCCGACATCTTGGACGGCTGTGTCGGATTCGAGAATCCGATCTACGTCTGTTTTAAACGGCTTCAATAATTTTTCAGACGACCTTCCGTTTGAAAAGGTCGTCTGAAACGTACATCAGGCAAATTCGCCGCCGAAACTCATGGCGCCGGTTTCTGCGCTGCTGGTCATGCTGCGGAAGTTGGCGAAGAGTTCGCGGCCGCAGCCTTGTTGGTTCGCGCTCAAGTCGATGTGTTCGACTTCGCGGGCGTTCCATTCGGATTCGTTAATCAGGACGTTGAGTTCGCCGGTAACGGAGTCGAAGCGGATCAGGTCGCCGGTACGGATTTTGGCGATGTTGCCGCCCATCAGGGCTTCGGGCGTCATGTGGATGGAGGCCGGAACTTTACCGGATGCGCCGGACATACGGCCGTCGGTCAGCAGCGCCACTTTGAAGCCGCGGTCTTGCAGGATGCCCAAAGGCGGGGTCAGTTTGTGCAACTCGGGCATACCGTTGGCGCGCGGGCCTTGGTAGCGGACGACGCAGACGAAATCGCGTTCCAACTCACCGCGCTCAAATGCCGCCAACACTTCGCGTTGGTCGTTGAACACGATGGCGGGCGCTTCGATGATGCGGCAGCCTTCGCGCACGGCGGACACTTTAATCACGCCGCGTCCGATATTGCCTTTCATCAGGCGCAAACCGCCGTCCGGGGAGAACGGGTTGTCGGCTTTGCGCAGGATGTCGTCGTTGCCGCTGGTTTCAGGGGCTTCGTGCCATTCGAGTTTGCCGTCGATGAGGAAAGGCTCTTTGGTGTAGTGGCGCATGCCGTGTCCGACGACGGTATCGACATCGTCGTGCAACAGACCTGCGTCCAGCAATTCGCGGATGACGAAAGGCAGGCCGCCTGCTGCGGTAAAGTGGTTCACGTCGGCTTTGCCGTTGGGGTACACGCGGATGAGCAGCGGGATGATGGAGGAAATTTCGTCAAAGTCGTCCCAGTTCAAAATCACGCCGGCGGCACGTGCCATGGCAACGAGGTGCATGGTGTGGTTGGTCGAGCCACCGGTCGCCATCAAACCGATCAGGGCGTTGATGAAGGATTTTTCGGTCAACATTTCGCCCAAGGGTTTGATGGTGCCGTTTTTGATGCCGCGTGCGAGGTGTCCGGCGGCGTAGCGGGTCAGGGCTTCGCGCAAATCGGTATAGGGATGAACGAAAGCGGCGGCGGGCAGGTGTACGCCCATCATTTCCATCATCATTTGGTTGGAGTTTGCCGTGCCGTAGAAAGTGCAGGTGCCGGGGCTGTGGTAAGAACCCATTTCGCTTTCGAGTAAGGCATCGCGGCCGACTTTGCCTTCGGCGAAAAGCTGGCGGGTGCGGGCTTTTTCTTTATTGCCGATACCGCTGGACATCGGGCCTGCGGGGACGAAGATGCCGGGAATATGACCGAACGAAAGCGCGCCAATCATCAAACCCGGTACGATTTTGTCGCACACGCCCATAAACAGGCTGCCGTCGAACATTTGGTGCGACAGGCCGATGGCGGTACTCATGGCGATGACGTCGCGGGAGAACAGCGACAATTCCATACCGGCGTAGCCTTGCGTGATGCCGTCGCACATGGCGGGCGTACCGCCGGCAACTTGCGCGGTCGCGCCGTTTTTCTGCGCTTCGTCTTTAATTTGGTCGGGAAAGTCTTTAAACGGCTGGTGTGCGGAAACCATGTCGTTGTAGGCGGTGATGATGCCTAAGTTGGGAACGGTGTCCTGAAGCATTTCGATTTTGATGCTTTTGGGCATGGCGGCGTAGCCGTGCGCCAAGTTGCTGCAACCGAGCTGGTTGCGCTCCAGCCGTCCCATTTGTTTGGCGCTGCGGATTTTCGCCAGATATTTTTCGCGGGTCGGACGGCTGCGTTCGATGATGCGCTCGGTGATTTCGGCGAGCTTGGGGTGGATAGGAGTGGGATTCATGTTCGGTCTCCTGTCGGAAGGGGTGGTATGGGATTTTTGTTTGCGCGTTTCTGATTTTTTGTATTGGGTGTGGGGCGTTCAGCGTTTCAGACGACCTTTCAAACCATGCAAGGGGTCGTCTGAAAGCCTCACTCTATCTATGCAGGCTATTATAATACAAAACCTGTAATTTAGTTACAAAATAATCTGCTAAATGTAAGAAATTTGATTTAAATCGTGATATGCGTCATTTGTGAAAATCTACCAGACCAAACTCATCAAACTTTTAAACTAAGTCAAATAATTTGTAAAAATGAGAATAGACAAAATGTGTAGCCATGTGTAGTATTACTACTCATTAGCCCGCCTGTTTTGAAATTTTGATGCAGGCGATTGGTTTCCATTGCTTTTCTGCCGAAACCGCCCGTCTTTCACGGCATCCGGCGGCGCCGGCACAAGGCCTTCCTCAACGAGAGATAAAACGATGAGTACACAAACAAATTTTGATTTGGTGTTGTTCGGCGCGACCGGCGATTTGGCAATGCGTAAGCTGCTGCCTTGTCTGTATCAGGCGCACGTTGCAGGGTTGCTCAATCCTCAGGGTCGTATTTTAGGTGTCAGCCGCAGCGATTTGGATACGGCGGGCTTTTTGGCAAAAGTGGAAACCAACTCCAAAATCCATGTCAAACAAAACTTTTCAGACGACGCCTGGGCATCGTTCGTCAAACGCATCGAATATTTGAAAGTCGACGTTACCCAAGAAGCCGATTTTGCCGCTTTGGGCGAAAAAGTCAAAGCCCGCAAAGAGACCGACAACGTCATCATCTATCTTTCCACCGCGCCGAAATTCTTCGCGCAAGCCTGCGAAAACCTTGCCAAAGTCGGACTGAACGCCGACAACGCGCGCGTCGTTTTGGAAAAACCGCTGGGTACCGACCTCGCCTCTTCCCAACAAATCAATACCGATGTCGCCCGCTACTTCAAAGAAAGCCAAATCTACCGCATCGACCACTACTTAGGCAAAGAAAGCCTGCAAAACCTGCTGGCGCTGCGTTTTGCCAACGTGATGTTCGAGCCGTTGTGGAACAACAAATACATCGAAAGCGTACAACTGACCATCGCCGAACAGCTCGGCGTGGAAGAGCGCGGCGAGTTCTACGACATTACCGGCGCGCTGCGCGACATGGTGCAAAACCACCTGATGCAAATGCTGTGCATGACTGCGATGGAAGCCCCCGCCAGCTTGGATGCCGACGCGGTACGCGATGAAAAAGTCAAAGTCATCAAATCATTGAAACCGCTGACCATCGAATCCGTCAACGAAAACGTCGTGCGCGGACAATACACCGCCGCCAAAGGCATGAACGGCTATCTGCAAGAAATCAACGTTCCGCAAGACAGCTTCACCGAAACCTACGTCGCCATCAAAGCCGAAATCGAAAACGACCGTTGGAAAGGCGTTCCTTTCTACCTGCGCACCGGCAAACGCATGGCGGGCAAAGTGGCGGAAATCGTATTGAACTTCCGTCCGCTGCAAAACCATATTTTTGAAAACAGCCAAGCTGCGCCAAACCGTTTGGTTATCGAATTGCAGCCGACCGAATCCGTACGCCTCTATACGCAGATGAAAGCGCCGGGCGCAGGCAACAAAGTCGAAATCGTGCCGCTGGCAGCCGACTTGGAAAAAGTCCTCGAAGGCCGCCGCGCCGAAGCTTACGAACGCCTACTGCTGGACGTCATCAACGGCAAGCTCGCCCTCTTCAACCGCCGCGACGAACTCGAAGCCGCTTGGGAATATGTGATGCCGATTTTGGAAAACTGGGCAAGCAACACCACCCCGCCGCACGGCTACGACGCGCATTCATGGGGTCCGGAGGCCGCCCGCGAACTGTTGGCGCGCGACGGACACGAGTGGCACGAAGACCAGTAAAGCCTTTTCAGACGACCTTTGTTTGAAGCGTTCACGGTTCAAAAAGGTCGTCTGAAAACCATAAGGCGGCGGATTAGGCGTTTCCGCCGACATTCGCGCCGCCATCAACAACACAGGCTCTCACTTACTTTCCCGCTCACAAACACTGCCTTTCAGACGACCTCCTGCCCCCTTCTTAACAAAAGGTCGTCTGAAAACAGAGAAAGGACACTTTTATGTTCGTTTGGCATGAATACGAAAACGCAGCAGCCGCTTCACAGGCTTTGGCAGACGCAGTCGCCGCCGCGCTGCAAAACGCGCTGGATAACAAAGGCAGCGCAGTGTTGGCGGTTTCCGGCGGCCGCTCGCCGATTCCCTTCTTCCAAGCCTTGTCGCAAAAAGATTTGGACTGGCAAAAAGTCGGCATCACTTTGGTTGACGAGCGCATCGTGCCGACGACCCACGCCGACAGCAATACCGCCCTGGCACACGAATACCTGCTGCAAAATAAAGCCGCCGCAGCAACCTGGATTCCCGTTGTCGAAGCGGGCAAAACTGAAACTGAATTACAACCCGACAGCGTCGTTGCCTACGCGCTGAAACATTACAAACAACCTGACGTACTGATTTTGGGCATGGGCGGCGACGGACATACCGCCTCCCTCTTCCCGCAAGCGCCGCAACTGAAGGCAGCCATCAACGAATCAGACGACCCGACCCTTATCCACACCACACCCGTTACCGCGCCGCACGAGCGCGTCAGCATGACCTTGGGTGCTATCGCCAAAACGGAAAACGTCTTTTTGGCGATTCAGGGTGCGGAGAAAAAAGCCGTGTTCGACAAAGCCGCCGCGCGCGCCGATTTGGAATATCCGACCAGCCTGGTATTGAACCATCAAGGAGTAAACTGCCATGTCTTCTACTCAAACTGATATTCAACAACCCGTCGGCAAAAACTATCCGCGCCTGGTCGCCGACATCGGCGGCACCAACGCCCGCTTCGCGCTCGAAACCGCCCCACATCAGATTGAAAAAGCCCAAGTCTTGCCGTGCAAAGACTACGACACCATCGTCGATGCCGCCAAAGCCTATTTGGAACAGGCAGGCGGAGCCGAAGTCCGACATGCCGCCTTCGCCATCGCCAACCCGATTTTGGGCGACTGGGTGCAAATGACCAACCACCATTGGGCGTTTTCCATCGAAACCACCCGTCAGGCATTGGAGCTGGACACCCTCATCCTCTTGAACGACTTTACTGCGCAGGCATTGGCGGTAACGCAGACTTCAAGCAAAGACCTGATGCAGGTAGGCGGGCATAAACCCATCGAATTTGCCCCCAAAGCCGTCATCGGGCCAGGAACCGGTTTGGGCGTGAGCGGACTGGTGCACAGCCCCGCAGGCTGGGTCGCGCTTGCCGGCGAAGGCGGCCATTCCAGCTTTCCGCCGTTTGACGACATGGAAGTTTTGATTTGGCAGTATGCGAAAAACAAATACGGCCATGTTTCCGCCGAACGCTTCCTCAGCGGCGCAGGTTTGAGCCTGATTTACGAAGCACTCGCCAAACGCGACAAACTGAAAAACTACCGCCTCAAACCGTCCGAAATCACCGAAAAAGCCTTAAGCGGCACGTCCCCGCTCTGCCGTCAGACTTTGGACATCTTCTGCGCCATGCTCGGCACGGTCGCCTCCAACCTCGCCCTGACGCTAGGCGCGCGCGGCGGCGTATATTTGTGCGGCGGCATCATCCCCCGCGTTTTGGAATATTTTAAAACCTCACCTTTCCGCAGCCGCTTTGAAAACAAAGGCCGTTTCGAAGCCTATCTCGCCGCGATTCCCGTCTATGTCGTCTTAAGCGAATTTCCGGGCATCACCGGCGCAGCGGCGGCACTCGACAACCACTTGAAAAACGTTTAATCACACAAGCCGCCCCGCCGCGGGGCGGCACACACCGAAGGGCATATTTATGTTAAGCAAAATCAGCGAATCACTGTCAAACCTGTCGGGCGCAGAACGCAAAGTCGCCGAATGCGCCTTGGCGGAACCCAAATGGTTTGTCCATGCCGCCGTCGCCGAAATCGCCGAGCGCGCATCCGTCAGCCAGCCGACCGTCATCCGTTTTTGCCGCAGCCTGGGCTACAAAGGACTGCCCGAGTTCAAACTCGCCCTGTCCGCCAGCATAGGCCACGAAGGTATGCCCTACGTCCATGAAGAGCTCAACGCCGACGACGACATGAGCATCGTTGTCGAAAAAGTATTGGGCAACGCCGCCGCCTCCATTTTGGGCGAACGCCGCTTCCTGAAAGAATCCGAGCTGGAAAACGCCATCGCCACCCTGATGCACGCGCGCCGTGTCGAATTCTACGGCGTCGGCAACTCCGGCATCGTCGCCCAAGACGCGCAACACAAATTCTTCCGCTTCGGCATTTCCACCGTCGCCTACGTCGATACCCACACCCAACTGATGGCAGCCTCCGTCCTGTCCGACCAAGACGTCGTCGTCGCCATTTCCAACACCGGCTCGTCCATCGAGCTTTTAGACGCCGTCAGCATCGCCAAAGAAAACGGCGCGTCCGTCATTGCCCTGACCCGCAACGACTCCCCGCTGGCACAGCTTGCCGACTGCGTATTGAGCATCGCCACGCAGGAAAACGCCGAACTCTACACCCCCATGGTGTCCCGCCTGCTGCAACTCGCCGTCATCGACATCCTCGCCATCGGACTCGCCCTGCGCTTGGGCGATGCCGCCAGCCTGCAACTGCAAAAAAGCAAAAAAAGCATACACAACAAACACATCGATTACGACAAAGACTAAACAATATAGTGGATTAAATTTAAATCAGGACAAGGCGCCGAAGCCGCAGACAGATACAGATAGTACGGCAAGGCGAGGTAACGCCGTACTGGTTTAAAGTTAAGCCACTATACATTTTCAGACGATCCGACATATCCCAAGGTCGTCTGAAAATACCGACCAAAAAATCAGTGCCGCCGTTTTTCTTCAATATTGACACCCAACCCAAATAACGGCAGACCCCGCATTCACACCCAACCCTAAAAACGGAAACCCACCCGTTCCCGTTTCAGACGACCTCGCGGCCGTTTTCCCACAAAACCGTCCAACCTCAGGAGCATCCGATGAAACACCTTCACGACTTACCGGCTTGGTCAAAATTATGGATACATTTTGACGAAACCAAAGAACAACACATGCGCGAAATGTTCGATCAAGATCCGCAGCGTGCCGAACGCTACTGGCTGCAAGTCGGCGGACTGACGCTGGATTACTCCAAAAACCGCATCAACGACGAAACCATGGCACTGTTGTTCGAGCTTGCCCGTGAAGCCGGCGTACCCGAACGCATGCAGCAGATGTTCCGCGGCGAAAAAATCAATACCACCGAAAACCGCGCCGTCCTCCACGTCGCCCTGCGCAACCGCACCAACTCCCCCATCGTCGTTGACGGCGAAGACGTCATGCCCAAAGTCAACCACGTCCTCCAACGCATGGGCGAATTTGCACACGAAGTCCGCAGCGGCAGCTGGTTAGGCTATACCAACCAAGTCATCACCGACATCGTCAACATCGGCATCGGCGGCTCCGACCTCGGCCCGCTGATGATGTGTACCGCGCTCAAACCCTTCGGACACCCCCGCCTCAACATGCACTTCGTCTCCAACGTGGACGGCTCCCAACTGCGTGACGTATTGTCCAAAGTCCACCCCGAGACCACCCTCTTCATCATCGCCTCCAAAACCTTCACCACCCAAGAAACCCTCACCAACGCCCTGACCGCGCGCAAATGGTTCCTTGACCACGCCGGCGACGAAGCCGCCGTCGCCAAACACTTCGTCGCCGTCTCCACCAACCAAAAAGCCGTTGCCGAGTTCGGCATCGACACCGCCAACATGTTCGAATTTTGGGACTGGGTCGGCGGACGATACAGCCTATGGTCAGCCATCGGCCTGCCCATCATGCTCTATTTGGGCGAAGAAAACTTCATCGAAATGCTCAACGGCGCGCACCTGATGGACCAACACTTCATCAACACCCCGCTTGAGCGCAACATGCCCGTCATCCTTGCCCTCATCGGCATCTGGTACATCAACTACTACGGCGGCGGCAGCCACGTCATCGCCCCCTACGACCAACACCTCCACCGCCTGCCCAAATTCATCCAGCAGCTCGACATGGAGAGCAACGGCAAACAAGTTACCCTCGACGGCAAAGCAGTCGGCTACGAAACCTCCCCGATTATTTGGGGCGAAACCGGCATCAACGGTCAGCACGCCTTCTTCCAACTGCTGCACCAAGGCACCCACATTACCCCGATCGACCTCATCGCCTCGCTTGAAAAACGCAGCAACCTGCGCGGCCACCACGAAATCCTGCTCGCCAACGTCTTCGCCCAAGCCGAAGCCTTCATGCGCGGCAAAACCCCCGACGAAGTCCGCGCCGAACTCAAAGCCCAAGGCATGGAAGCAGAGCGCATCGAAGAGCTGGTTCCGCACAAAACCTTCTCAGGCAACCGCCCGACCAACCTCATCCTCATGGACAAAATCAACCCCCGCAACATGGGCAGCCTGATCGCCATGTACGAACACAAAACCTTCGTCCAAGGCATCATCTGGGGCATCAACAGCTTCGACCAATGGGGCGTCGAACTCGGCAAACAGCTTGCCAAGACCATCCTAGCCGAGCTAACCGGCGAAACCGGCGTACAAAAACACGACAGCTCCACCACCCGCCTGATCAACCTTTATCTGAACGCCAACAAATAAAGACAGCCCCATCAGGACAAAAGGTCGTCTGAAAACCCAGATTTAAGGTTTTCAGACGACCTTTTTCATTCCATGTATAGCGTTTATCAACCGTTAGACAGCGAAACAACAAACAAAATAACCTGCACCAAAGGCAGAGCGGCTGCAACCGTTTTGACAAACAAACGATCAGGCTTTTCCATCCTCGGAAGCTGATATTGTTTCAGCCACCACAACCCCACCAGATAAGTAGAAACTGGTACGGACGCATAACCCGTCAAAAGACTGATGCCAATGGTAGCCTCACTGTTCCCGAAAAAATGGCGGACAATCGGTTCGGCAATCAGAGCAACCGCCACACCCACGCACAATGCCCCGATCATTTGAACTACAAACAGGCTCATACCGGCGATAATGCTTTGTTTTGTGTTTAATCCGAATCCTCGATTGACGGCAACGATATCAACTGCACACCATAACAGACCAAATAGCGAAAACATGCCTACCTCCGATCTTTAAATCCGTTTTCAGACGACCTTTCCGCTTATCTTGCCGTTACCGCCTCAAGGCAGGGCTTTGAACGCCAACAAATAAAGACAGTTCTCAGGACAAAAGGTCGTCTGAAAGAGTTGATAAATATAGCAGGAATTCAAATAAGGAATAACGGCAGCATGGCGGTTTGCCATTGAAGCTGCCATGCATTTATGGATAGCAACATTCCTTCCGTTTTATAAATTTTCAACGGGGTGTCCATAAAAATACTTCATACCCTCTATCCAGTTTTTTTCGGCTAACCGATCGATATAGCCAATCATCAAATCAAGCTCATTTCTCGAGATGACCGCATCAGTCTCAACCGGAATTTTTTCGCCCGTAAAGATAGATAAAAGAGAAGATTGGACATAGAGATTATATTTTTCCCTCTTTTGTGCGGCAATATATAGAGCAGTCATAATTTCTTGCGTCAATAAACCGGGGAAGGCGGGAGAGGACTTATAGTAATAACAATCTGAATCTATGGTTTTTATCTTATCCAGATATAAATTTCCTACATCATCCAAGGTTGCGTTTTCCGATAATGTTGAACGATAGTTGAGGAAAATATCCAACGCATCTTTTATCGCTATTTCTAAATTACTGTCAAAGCCATCCCATTGCCCCCACAACGCTAAAAGGTATGGAATGACTTGGTATGACATTGTTGCCGTTGCGCCGACAACGAAGGTAAAGGCACCAAATGACGATGCGGAATCCAAAAAACGCAAATTCCCAATGTTTTGCAAATCATCGTGTGTACACACCGAACAAAACAGCCTAATACACAAATTTAATACCGTTTTATCTTTTGTTTGGTTCATCAGGTCGACTAAAAGGTTTTTGACGGAAAAATCTCCTTTTTTCATGATTTCGACAATGAGCAATATGCGTTCACGTTCTTCCTGAACCGAAAGCAAGCTGCCCTTTAGTTCATCCAAACTCATCTGATTGACTTTGCCATACCAAATTCCGGGCAGTAATACTTCAATCATGTACCAAGCTCCTATCTTAAACTTTGCTGTCAAAATGCAAAGGTCGTCTGAAAAAGCCCGTATCCGGGGTTTTCAGACGACCTTTCCCTTATTATTCTTTGTTTGCCGCCTCAAGGCAGGGCGATGAATTTAATCAGCACTTCTTTGAAAATAAAGCCGAACACGCCCAAGCCCAATACCAGGAACAAAATCGCGATGCCGAATTTGCCTGCCTTGGATTCTTTGCCCAAGTTCCAGACGATAAAACCCAAGAAAATAACCAGTCCGGTCAGGCAGATTTTCATCGCCCAATCGGAAAATTCCGCTTCACTCATAATTGATTTCCTTATTTAATGTTGTGTGTATTTTAATGTTTTCAGACGACCTTTGAAACGCCAAGAGGTCGTCTGAAATGTAATGGTTCAGCAAATGCTGTCTGTCGGGCGTTTGGCTTAACGCGCCAACGCCTGTTTCAAATCGTCAATCAAATCATCGACGTATTCCAAACCGACGGACAGGCGCACCAGTCCGGGGCGGATATTGGCGGCGAGTTTTTCTTCGGGCTGCATCCTGCCGTGTGTGGTTGTCCACGGGTGGGTAATGGTCGAGCGCACATCGCCGAGGTTGGCGGTACGGGAGAAGAGTTCGACGCTGTCGACGATTTTCCACGCGGCGTCAGTGTCGGCGACTTCAAAGCCAATGACGATGCCGCCGCCGTTTTGCTGCTTGCGGATAAGCTCCGCCTGCGGATGGTCGGGCAATCCGGTGTAGTAAACGGCTTGAACCTGCGGCTGCGCTTGCAGCCATTGGGCGATTTTCAGGGCGTTGTCGAACTGTTTTTCCATACGCAGCGACAGGGTTTCCACGCCGCTCAACAACTGCCATGCGTTAAACGGCGACATTGCCAGCCCGCAAGAGTTGCAGTAAACGGCGACCTGCGTCATCAACTCTTCCGAACCCGCCAACACGCCGCCCATCACGCGCCCGTGTCCGTCGATGGCTTTGGTTGCGGAGGAAACGGAAATATCCGCGCCGTGTTTCAAAGGCTGCGAGCCGACGGGCGACAGCAGGCTGTTGTCCACCACCAAAAGCGCGCCGATGCTGTGCGCCAATTCTGCCAAGGCTTCCAAGTCGGCCACTTCGCCCAAGGGGTTGGACGGTGTTTCCAAAAACAGCAGCTTGGTGTTGGCTTTGACGGCGGCTTTCCATTCGTCCACATCGGTCGGCGACACATGGCTAACTTCGATGCCGAATTTGGTGACGATATTGTTGATAAAGCCGACAGTCGTGCCGAACAGGCTGCGGCTGGAAATCACATGGTCACCCGCCTGCAGGAAGGTGAAAAACGCTGCCTGAATCGCGGACATACCGGTCGAAGTGGCGACCGCGCGTTCCGCGCCTTCTAAGGCGGCGATGCGTTTTTCAAAGGCGGCTGTGGTCGGGTTGGCAGTACGGGTATAAGTGAACCCTTTGATTTTTTTGGAAAACAAATCGGCGGCATGTTGGGCGCTGTCCCACATGAAGCTGCTGGTGAGGAACAATGCCTGATTGTGTTCGCGGTATTCGGTTTGCTCTTTGCCGCCGCGTATGGCGAGCGTCTGCGGGTGGAGTTTTTTACTCATTTGTTTTCCAATCTTGTTCAGCAGGTTTGTTTGATGTCTTATAGTGGATTAACTTTAAATCAGGACGGCGTTACCTCGCCTTGTCCTGATTTAA